>JAESRD010000007.1 GCA_016764835.1 Paracoccaceae bacterium
AAACACGCAGCCAGTTGGGCGCTCTAACGGTGAAGGAATATCACCGGGCACAGGTACAAGCGGCGCATCAAGATCATCAAGCCGGGGCAGGGCGGCCAGAAGCCCCTTGGTATATGGGTGCTGCGGGTTGCGGATAACATCACGCACCGAGCCTTGCTCGATCAGCCGCCCCAGATACATCACCGCCACCTTGTCGCATGTCTGCGCCACCACGCCGAGATCATGGGTAATAAAGACAATTCCCATGCCAAATTCAGCCACCAGATCTTTCATTAGATCAATAACCTGCGCCTGAATGGTCACATCAAGCGCCGTCGTCGGTTCATCAGCAATCAACAGCTTCGGCTTGGTCGACAGCGCCATTGCGATCATCGCCCGCTGGCGCATCCCACCCGACAGCTCAAAAACAAACTGTTTAAACCGCGTCGCCGCATCTGAGATACCGACCCGCGCCAGCATCTCAATAGACAGCTCAGTCGCTTGCTTTTTGTTCATATCAGTGTGGATTTGCAGTTGCTCAACCATCTGATTACCAATCGAGATCGCCGGGGCAAAACTGGCCATTGGCTCCTGAAAGATCATCGAAATAGCACCGCCGCGAATAACTTTAAGTGCGCGCGACCCGTGCAGCGGCATAATGTCGATGGTCTTATCAATATGCAGCTTTATGCTGGTCTCATCGCCATAAACCGCATTGCTCGGATTGAGCTTCATAATCGACTTTGCCGTCACAGATTTACCGGATCCGCTCTCACCAACCAGCCCCATTATCTCACCAGTCTCAAGCGTGAATGACACGTCATCCACCGCCGTTATCCGGCCCTCATCAGTGTCAAACTGCAAGGTCAGGTGGTCTACATCTAACAGCCGGCTCATTTTTTTGTATCCGAATAGGGATCAGCCGCATCTCGCAGCCCGTCGCCAACGAAGACGAAGGCCAGAACCAGCACGATGAAGAAGATGACGGGGATAAAATACCACTGATAATTAAGCAGCACATCTGCGCTAGTGACGTTTTGCAGCATGACGCCGAGCGAGTTTACCGGGTCTTTTAGCCCGAGGCCAATGAAGCTCAGCGCCGTTTCCGACAGCACCATATAGGGGAACGAGATCACCAGATCGACGATAATATAGCTGGTGAAACTCGGCAGTAAATGCCGCCTGATGACATGAAACGCCGAAGCGCCACAAAGCTGAGCGGCCAAGACATATTCCTGGTTTCGCTCTGAGAGCAAATGCGTACGCACACGCCGGGCAAGCGTCGGCCAGCCGATAAACCCGAGCACCATCGATATGAAGAAAAACCGCGCCTCAGCGCTCCAAGTATCCGGGATAAAAGCAGCCAAAGCCATAAACAGCGGGATCGAGGGAATGGTTTTTACAGTGTCAGTCACCATCTGCAAAACGCTGTCGATCATTCCGCCAAAATATCCGGCAACCCCGCCTATTGCCAAAGCCAAAACAAAGGAGATCATGACGCCAATCGTGCCCACCGCCAGTGATGTATTTACCGCCGTCAGCGTGCGCGAATAGATATCTTTGCCGGTATCATCGGTGCCAAAAATATGGATCATCCCCGGCTCGACACCAAACAGATGCGTGTTGAATGTGAAGCCCGGAATGGTGAAGTCCAGCGCCTTGCCCGGAAGGTTTACCTTGTAGTGGAAGTACTTATACTCCGCGCCCTCAACAAAGAACTGCAAATACCGCCGATCTTCCAGCTCGGTTTTCACCTCTGTCACCCAGCGAAAATTGGTCGCCATCGAGCGCGTACGCTCCTGCGTATAAACAAAGGGCCGCAATGAGCAGCCATTATCATCGCAAAAATGCGGCAATTGCGGCGCGCCATTCAAATAGTTAGCGTCACGCCCGGCAATCGTCGGGTCATACGGTGTCAGAAACGGCGCGAAAATGCCTGACAGGATTAGAAAAATAAGCACCCAAGCGCCAAACAGCGCCGACTTATTCTTTTTGAACCGCTGCCAAATAAGCTGGCCTTGCGACGCCGTAAAATAAGCTTCTTTGAGTTTCTGTTCGGCGGATATTTCGGTCATATTGCTCATCCCAGAATACTCCTGCGCACGCGTGGATCAGTCAGAGCCAATATCACATCTGTTAAGAAATTGATCGCGACAATCGAGGCAGTCAGCATGAAGATGATCGCCCCCGCCAGCTGTTGGTCGTTTGACCGCGCCAGCGCCTCAATCAGCAATGAGCCAGCTTCGGTTAGCGTCAAAATCAGCGCCACAATCGGCAGCTCATTAAAGATGCGGTTCAGGTCGAACCCCAGCGAGTTAATGATCGGCGACAAAGCATGCCGCGCCGGATACCGCATCATCAACCGTCTACCAGAGACCCCGCGCGCAGCGGCGGCGGTGACATATAATTTGCCTACCTCGTCTGACATCAGCGCCCGCACGGTTTGAATAGCAAAGGCGGTGGCCGACCAGCCAAGAATGAAAACAGGCAGCCAAGCATGGCCAAGAAAGTCTTTGACCTTGGCCCATGACCAGGCAACATCTCGAAACTCTTTTGAAAACAGCCCAGTCAGGCTGTCACCAAAATAAATCGTCGAGAACAACATGATCATCAGCGCCAACAGGAAGTTTGGCAGCGCCAAACCAAGGTAGCTGACCAAGCGCAACGAGTTGTTCAGGAGCGCGTTTTTGGAGGTGGCGGCGAGAATGCCGACCGGAATGGCGATTGTATAAGCCAGCACCAGCGAAGAAAGGCAAAGACCAAGGCTGAGCCAGAATTTCTGCCCCAGAAGCTGGGCAATATTGAGCCGCAAAATACAGCTATCGCCAAATTCGCCTTGGAAAGCGTTGACGATCCAACTGCCCCAGCGAAGCAAATAAGGCCGATCTAACCCAAGCCGCACGCGCTCTGCGTCAATGTCGGCAGCGGTGATCGTCACCCCTTGCGAACTCTTAAAGGCGACGTAGCGCTCGGCGCAATCGCCCGGCACCATTTCCATCAGTGAAAACACGATGAACGACACCAGTATCAGGGTAAGGATGGCCAAGAATGCCCGGATCAATACGAATCTAAGGAATTCAAGCATTGGGTGAAATGCGCCTCCGCGGTTGGCCATTAAAGGTTAAAGTCCCGCGGGCAGCGGCTATGTTGCCCGCGGGTATTTTTATGTAACCAGCTGATTACTCAGTCAAATACCACTGAGGACCACGGTAAGGATAGGCGCGCAAGAACGACCCGCCTTGTGTGGTGAACTCAGGGAAGTTGTGCAGGTTATTGCTGTGATACACAGGCAGAACCGCTTTAACGGTGCCAATGAATAACAGGTTTTCAACCATCGCACGAACCAGGCTCTCGCCCGCAACAGCCGACTCTTCGGTGCCAACAACCGCGCCTTGGAATGCGGCAATATCGTCGATCATGCCGTAAACATAGGCCGGTGGCTCAACACCAGATGCGCCATCAGTATCCACATATTCGCCCCAGAGCATTGCTGTCCGGTGATCGAAATATGTGTCAAATGGTGGCAACCAAAGTGCGGCAGAGCCAATGATGATCGCCAAAGGTTGACCCTTGGTATACATCGTCACATCAAGCTGGTTGGCCGATTGTGCCGAGCGGTATTCATCAGTTGTCACCTCTTTAACGGTGCTGTTGATGCCCACATTCTTCCAGTCTTGGCTGACCAGCTGAACCATGTTCATCGAGATGCCCTGCGTCGCCACTTGAAGGTTCAGGATCAGCGGCTCGCCATTTGGCAATTCGCGGTAACCGTCGCCATCAATGTCAATCAGACCAACTTCGTCGAGCAACGCATTGGCCCGGTCTGGGTCAAAGTTTGCAAAATGTTGGGTCAGATCTTCGCCAATAAAGTCTGGTGTTGGTGAGAAGCCAATATATTGCTGCGTTTCGCCAAGGCCAAAGTAAGCAACTTCGTTGATCTCATCACGGTTCATTGCCAGTGACATCGCCTGACGGAAACGCAGGTCACCAAAGACTTCGCGCTTGGCAAGATCTTCGGATGTGACGTTAAAGGCAAATGCGCCCATCGAGATTTCAGGCTCGAGCAGCACGGTATAATTGCCGCTTTCCTGATTTTCGAGCAGCAATGGCGCGTAATCAAGAACCAGTGCCTGAGACTTATAGTCAACTTCAGCATTTACCAGCTTCAGCAGGCGCACTTCGCTTTCAGAAACAAACAGCTCGTCCATTTCAGAGATATAGGGCAGCTGATTGCCGGCCGTATCCACCTGGAAGAAGTAAGGGTTGGCTACGTAATGGCGCCCTTCGGTGGTCTCAGAGATGACGTTAAAGCTCTCAAGTGTTGGAGCCGCGCCAAATGGCATGCCGCCGACAAGATCAGGATGTGCCAGCATTGGTGTTGGCGTATCCATCCAGTCAGAGCCGCCATAATAGGCTGCAATCACCGCATAACCGTCTTCAAAACCAATCGCCTGCGCATTTGCATCGGCGTCAGCATCAACATCGGGGTGGAACTGGCCAAGGAAGTGCATAGGCTGGAAGCCCTGCGCATATGATTGAGCGAAGTGTGACAGCAGGCCGGGCTTTGGCGCGGGCAGGTTAAACTGCACAGTCACTTCGTCGATCACGACGACTTCCATGCGCTCGCCACCGACCAATACATAGTCTTTGGTGTTTTCGCGCACATTGGTGTCGAGAGCGAGATTGTCATACCAGAATTTCACATCGCGGGCACCAAACGGCGCGCCATCAGACCAGCGGTGGCCTTCGCGCAGATGGAATGTCAGCTGCGTGAAATCATCGTTCCAATCCCATGAGCTGGCGACGTTCGGTACGATAGTTTGCAGATCGTCAGAGTAGCGCACGAGGTTGACGTGGCGCACAGACATCAGGTCAGTGGTGCCAGACTCGGTGGCGTTGGACAGCATATCAAGCGTGCCGCCGTAAACACCGATCGACTCGTATGGTGCCACAACCAGCGGCTGCGATGGCAGGCGGCTGGCCAGATCTGGCAGATCAGTGCTGCCCTGCAAGCGCGCATGAAGAGCGGCCGCATCAGGGTTGGCAGAAAATTCTAGAGTACAACCGGCGAGGGCTTCAAACTCGGCCAGCTCAAATTGTTGCGGAAATGCGCCCGCATCAACGCCCATCATGTCAGCGACTGTCACCGCCGGGCAGTCTGCGCTTGCAGCCCCCGCCAGCGCAATAATCGCGACACTGGAAAATAGCGTAGTTTTCATTCTGTTTCCCCTCAACTTGTCCGAAATAAAGTGTAGCCTTCGGACGCAAAAATGTTGTGACATATCCTGGGGTTTGTTTTGGCAATAAGAGCCGCCGCTTTGGCGCGCTCATTTGGCTGTCCCATCCCCTCCCAAGAATCTTAGCCGCCCATCGGCCATATTTGACCAACTGGATAAATTCAAAAGTCAGCGTATGGCAAGCTGCCCCAACCCGTCAATGCAATTAAACCGGGCAAAATTGGGCCGGTATATCCTTTAAACGTCCGCTATGCGCGGTGGTTTCAACGGTTCGACGCAACACATGCATTGAAACGCTCTGCGGGAGTTTCGTATCCTAACGTTTTTCGAGGTCGTTCGTTGAGCTGTCTGGCGACGGCACTCAGCTTTGCTTGACTATGTATCGACAAATCCGTGCCTTTTGGGAAGTACTGTCGCAGCAGGCGGTTGGTGTT
>JAESRD010000106.1 GCA_016764835.1 Paracoccaceae bacterium
GGCGCAAAACATCAGCCTAGCCGTAACCAAACTCAATGCATTGGCCGCCCCACTCAGCGCCGCCGCCCAAAACGTTGGCAGACTTGTTGAATATGTGGCGCAAACGGCAAATATATTGCGGACCAAAGACCTTGCCGCCGCTTTTTATATGCCCGTGCGACAGGTGCAACGGTTGCTCAGAGATCGGCTTGGCCTGTCGCCAAAAAATGTGATTGACCGTTTTGCATTCATGATGCGCTCAGCTTATTGCAAAGCCAAGAACAGCCAGATTTAGCCCAGCTGGCCACAGAGCTAAACTATGCGGATCAATCCCATTTTAGCAATAATTTCAAACGCATAACTGGTGTTTCACCGGGTAAATACCGCGAGAGATTGCGGCCCGCAGCTGGTTTGGCCGACAAGGCAGATCAACCTGATAAATGAATTGTCAGTCCGAAATGAAAGCACATAATGTCAGGCTCCGTACCCGGCAGAGGCGCGCCACAGCTGGCTCAGCCACTTGGCAGAAAACCTGCACTGATTGTGTTCCCCGTGGCAAGAATTGCTCGCCACGGGCAGTGTCATCGGTAATCGGTTAGAGGCCTTTTGCCTGATAGCTGGCCGCAACCCGGCTAATGGAAACCAGATAGGCCGCCATCCGCAGGTCTTTAACATCTTCACGCGCATGCCACACCGCGCGCATGGCCTGATATGCCGTGCGCATCGTATCATCGAGCCCAGAGCGGACCAGCTCCAGCTCACCCGCACCGCGCAGATATTCAGATTTAAAGCCCGGCGACAGCGACCAGCCCAGCTGCGAATCGGTCGATAACCGCTCCAGCTCATCAACGATCATCTGGTGGCGGCCCTCTTCTTGGCGCCGCTGCATACGGCCAAAGCGGATATGCGACAGGTTCTTGACCCATTCAAAATAGGACACCGTCACCCCGCCTGCATTTGCATACATGTCGGGGATAATCACCGTCCCCTTATCGCTCAAAATCTCATCAGCACCCGAAGTGATCGGCCCATTGGCGGCCTCGATGATCAGCGGGGCTTTGATCCGGTCTACATTTGTGAGGTTGATCACCCCTTCAAGCGCTGCCGGGATAAGAATGTCGCACTCTTCCTCAAGCATTACCGCGCCATCAGCCACATGTCTGGCATCGCCGTAGCCGGTAACGCCGCCAAACTCACCAATATGGGCTTTTACCGCCTCAATATCTAACCCGGTCTCGCTAAACAGCGCGCCGTCACGCTCAATAACCGCGATGATTTTGCAGCCATCTTCTTCCTGCAAGAACTTCGCCGCATGATAGCCCACATTGCCCAGCCCCTGCACAATGACGCGCTTGCCATCAAGGCTGCCGGTCAGCCCGCTTTTGGCCACATCTTCCGGGTAGCGGAAATATTCACGCAACGCATATTGCACACCGCGCCCGGTCGCCTCGACCCGGCCCTGAATGCCACCAGCGTTTAAAGGTTTACCTGTTACACAAGCAGCGGCATTAATATCTGTGGTGTTCATGCGGCGATATTGGTCCACAATCCAGGCCATTTCGCGCTCACCAGTGCCCATATCTGGGGCTGGCACGTTCTGTGCAGGGTTGATCAGGTCACGTTTCACCAGCTCATAGGCGAAACGGCGCGTGATCTGCTCCATCTCGTGCTCTTCCCATTCGCGCGGGTCAATACACAGCCCGCCCTTGGAGCCACCAAACGGCGTCTCAACAAGCGCACATTTGTAAGACATCAACGCCGCCAGCGCTTCGACTTCATCTTGGTTAACGCTCAAGGCAAACCGAATGCCGCCTTTCACTGGTTCCATATGCTCCGAATGTACAGCACGGTAGCCCGTAAAGGTTTTGATCTCGCCACGCAGCCGCACACCAAAGCGCACTGTATAGGTTGCGTTGCAAACCCTGATTTTCTCTTCCAAACCAGGGCTCAAATCCATGAGAGCCACAGCCTTGTTAAACATGATATCAACAGATTCTCTGAAACTTGGCTCTGCTGGGTTTGCGTGATTGTCGGTCATTAATGACTCCTAATTTTGCGGCAATACCGCAACTCTCTTTTCGGTTCCAAAGACCGAACTCGATAATCCGACCTTAGACCGGCTGCCCGAACATTCATGCTAAATTTCTAAAGAAATGCTGAAGCCAGCCCGATCCATAAAAAAAACTTAGCAAAAAAGCGGCGGGTCTTCACCCTTCATTAACCATTAAACTGTGTTCTTTTACCTTAACGAGCGCCCTATTGCCGGGCGAGCGTCCTTATTGTTGCCAACAAGGAAACGAAAACAACCGCCACACAGCAGCGCCACAATTTGGCCCTATAGCAATGCGATCTAACAAAAAGCTGAAGCCCGGATTGGGGGCAAGAAAAGGTTTCAGCACTGTGTGGAGATATTTGAAATGCGTTGTTTTGCTAACCCTGTGGCTTGGGCCCGTTCAATACGCACCGGGATTCTGAGTCAGTACAGAACTGCCACCAGCCCCCACCGGGCGGGCTTCATTGCGCGCGAAGATGGCTCTATGGCTATCTTCTCGTTGTTTTTGATCATGGTTATGCTCATCACCGGCGGCATGGCGGTTGACCTTATGCGGCTGGAAACCCACCGCATCAGGCTGCAAGCAACGCTTGACCGCGCCGTTCTGGCCGCGGCCGACCTTGAGCAAACCCTAGACCCCGAAACCGTGGTCCGCGACTATTTCGCCAAGGCCGATCTGCTCGACGACCTGACAAGCGTTATCGTCACCGAAGGGCTCAACTCGCGCACAGTTAACGCGGTCGCCACAACCGATGTTGATATGATATTCATGCGGATGATGGGCATCGACACGATGGTCGCCCCTGCCGCTGGCACGGCCGCTGAAAGTGTGACCGACATTGAGATCATTATGGTTTTGGATGTGTCCGGCTCGATGGGCAGCAATTCAAAACTGACAAACCTAAAAACCGCCGCTGAAGATTTTGTCGCAACCGTGTTTTCCGGCGATTCCGAAGGCCGCATCTCTATCGGCATTGTGCCTTTTAACGGGCAGGTCAATCTCGGCGCGGCGCTGCTGGCACAATATAATGTCACCGATCAGCACGGTCTCGCTAATTCGAACTGTGTTGATTTGCCACCGGCGGCCTATTCCGGCTCGGATATTTCAACGACGCTGGCAATGCCACAAACTGCATTTGTTGACACTTATTCAGGCACGTCACATTCGTCTGGCTACGTGAATTATAGCTCTTATCCGCCCTATTGGTCATACGGCCACATGGTCAATGCTTGGTGCCCACCAGAAGCGACCAACACCGTGTTCCTACCATCGCGCAATCAGGGCCAATTGATTAGCCATATCAACGGCCTGTATGCTATCGGCGCGACATCAATCAATGCGGGTATGCGCTGGGGCACTGAGCTGCTCGATTCAGGCTCGCGGCCCATGTTTACAGACCTGATTTCTGATGGCGAAATATCCGCCAGCTTTACCGGGCGGCCTTATGACTACTTCACCACGAACACGATGAAAGTTGTCGTGCTCATGACCGATGGTCAGCATTTCGCCGAAGAGCGCATCAATGACGGCTTCCGCATTGGCCTGTCGCCCATCTACCGTGGCGAAGATGGCAAATATTCGATCTATCATGCCAACCAATCTGGCTCGAACAAGTATTATGTGCCCCATACTGGCGGTTGGCAGAATGGTCCTTGGACCGGCGGCAGCAGCGGTGGTGACTGGGTTTGGAACGGCTGGCAATGGGTCTGGCAGAACGGATCTGTCGGCACAGCGACCCAGCAAACTTGGCCAGAAGTCTGGTCTGACTTGCGCCTGTCCTATGTTGCTTGGCAGTTCTACGCCCGCGCCTTTGGCTACAATAGTTACAGCCGCGACTCTGTCTATGCCGCGACAATGGCAACCATTCGCGACCAAACGCCAACCAGTGAAATGGACACGCAGCTGCAAGCAATGTGTACCGCATCGCGCAATAATGGCATCGTGATTTTTGGCATTGCCTTTGAAGCGCCAGCCAATGGTGAAAACCAAATCTTCCAATGCGCCTCCTCGCCGTCGCATTTCTATGATGCCAGTGGCCTAGAGATCGTTTCGGTATTCCAGTCGATTGCAAACCGCATTAACTCGCTGAGGTTGACACAATGAGTTTTCTGTCAAATATCCGGCACCGCCTCGTCACAGCCCCGCTCAAAACGCTGCGTTTCTGGCGCGAAGAGCGCGGCACCGCGACGATCGAATTTGTCCTGACCGTGCCAATTTTTTTGGTGCTCGTCACCTCGGCTGTTGAGCTGGGGGTCGCCCTGACCCGCCATGTAATGCTTGACCGTGGGCTTGATGTTGCTGTGCGGCAAGTGCGGCTTGGCCAGATAGACACGGCCGATACCGCCACTTATTACACCGAGCTAAAGCAGGCGATTTGCGACAATGCCTTTATCATCCCTGACTGTATCAACCAGCTTAAGCTAGAGATGATCCGGGTTGATCCGCTAAACTGGACCGGCGTGCCTGCCGTGCCTGACTGTATTGACCGTGACGATCCGGCGGCAGCGGCGCGTGGATTTGTGCGCGGTCAGCGCAACCAGCTTATGGTACTGCGCGCCTGCGCCTTGTTTGACCCGTTATACCCAACAACCGGGATCGGTGCCTCGATCCCACGTGCCAGTGGCGATGCCTTTGCCCTCGTTTCCACTGCTTCCTTTGTTATTGAGCCTATTTAGATATGACTGATCATACACGCTCCCGCATTGCCCTCCATTGCCGCCGCTTTGCCGGTGATGAAAGAGGTACGGTCCTGATTGAGGGCATCATCATGTTGCCAATCATGATCTGGTGCCTGATTGCCACCTATGTTTTCTTTGACGCCTTTCGCGCCCGCTCGATCAACATTCGTGCCGCTTATACGATCAGCGACATGCTGAGCCGCGAAACCGGTTATATTACAGATGATTACCTCGACAGTATGGAACAGTTGCAAGACTTTTTGGTTGAAGGGCTTAACCCCTCTGACCTGCGTGTCACAGTGTTTTCATATGATGCGGATTCCGACAGCTACTCGGTCAACTGGAGCAAAGGGCGTGGGGGGATGAACCCGATCAGCACCTCGCAACTGGCCGATTTGCGCCACCACCTGCCGGTCATGCCAGATGGTGAAAACGCTATAATGGTGCAGACAATTGTTGGGTATCAGCCGCGCTATGCTGTTGGTCTGCCAGAGCAAGATTTTGACGATCTTGTTGTCATCCGGCCGCGTTTTGCCGGGCAGCTTTGCTGGAACTCTGTCGAAGGCGGCAATTACACGACTGCCACCTGCTAAGGCCAAGCACCACCTGTCGCTGGTTATTTAAGCAAATCTGCAAATTCAGGATTGTCTTTCGCAGCCAGCCTAAAGGCGATGGCTTCGGCCATGGCCCGCGCCGGTGGCCCGGCCGTTAC
>JAESRD010000107.1 GCA_016764835.1 Paracoccaceae bacterium
CAGCCCAACAGGCTGACCGGCAATGGTGAAATGCAGCGCTTCGGGGCGCAGCAGCTCTGCCGCAACCCGGTTAATCTGCTCCAGTGTCACCGCCTCAATATTGCTGTTGCGGTCGGTTATATATTCGGTGCCAAGGCCGATCATTTGCATGCCGGCCATGATCCGCGCTATCGGCGCATTGCCATCAAACCGCAGCGGATATTCACCGGTGAGGTAGGTTTTGGCGCTGGCCAGCTCGTCAGCCGTAACGCCAGCTTCGGCCATCAACGCCCACTCAGCACGCACGACCTCAACCGCCTCCGCCATACGGTCATTGCCTGAGGCGAATGAGCCCATGAACATATCGGCATGCTCAAAATTGAGCAGGTTGGTGCCGATGCCGTAGGTCAGCCCGCGCTCTTCGCGCACCTCTTGCATCAGGCGGCTCTCAAAACCATCGCCACCCAGAATATGGTTGAGAATGAAGGCCGCGAAGAAGTCTGGGTGGTCACGCGCTATGCCTGCATGGCCAAAAATCGCCACCGATTGCGGGGTTGGAAAGTCGATCAGGGTCATACCGCCGATTAGGGCGAAGTCGACATGGTCGGGCAAGGCGGCCGCGCCGGTTGCGGGCAGATCGCCGAGCAATGTGTCGAGCAATAGGCCGAGCTCTTCGGCTGTAATGTCGCCCACTGCGCCAACGGTGATCCTGTCGCGCACCAGCATTTCACTATGCGCGGCGATCAGGTCTTCGCGGGTCAGGGCGGCGGCGCTGTCGGCCGTGCCAGAGCGCGGGTTGCCATAGGGGTGGCCGGGATAGGCGGCGGCAAAGAAGCTGCGGCTGGCGAGGCGGCCAGGGTTCTTGGCATCGCTCTCAATGCCCGCAATCACTTGGGCGCGCACACGTTCTACCGCGTCATCGTCAAACCGTGGCTCGACCAATGCGCCGCGCAAAAGCGCCACGGCCTCGTCGCGGTTTTCGGTCAGCATCTGGGCTGAGATCGACACGGCATCGCTGTAGATCGAGAAGCCAAAACTGGCGGCGAGACCTTCGCGAGCCTCTTGAAAGGCCAGCGCATCCATGTCGCCAGAGTCTTCTTCGAGCAGGCCCATCATTAGGTTGCCCGCGCCGAGGCGCTCAGGCTGGTCAAGCGATGTGCCGCCCAGAATGCGGATCTCAATGGCCACAAATGGGATGGACGGCTCATGTACCAACCATGCCTCAATGCCACCGGGCGAGGTGATTTCTTCGATATCAATCGCGCCCGCGACACTGGCCCATACACCCAAGGCTACGGCGGCTATCTGCTTGAATACAAAATGTTTCATTGGGTATCCTCCTCGCGGCTGGCAACAATATAGGCGGTAACAGAGGCGTTGCGGTCAAACACAGAAGCGGCGGCGGCCATGACTTGCTCTGGCGTGACGGCCTGCAAAACCTGCGGCCAGTTTTGCACATCTTCAATGGTTAGCCCTTGGGTCAGGGCCGCGCCGTAGCGCCGGGCCAATGCTTGCACATCGTCCTTGGCGTAGATTTCACCAGCGCGTAGCTGGGTTTGAATACGGTCAAACTGGTCGGCGTCTATACCGTCTTCGAGGAAGTCGGCCAAGGCCACGTCAAGTGCGGCTTCCGCTTCTTCGAGGGTAACCCCTTCGCTGGGGGCGATTGTGATTGTGAACGTCGTGTCATCAAGCGAGCTGGCCGAATAGCCAGCGCCAGAGAACAGCGCGATCTGGGTCTCGAAGGTCAGCTTTTGGCTAAGCAGCGAGGTGAAGCTAGAGCCACCGAGGATTTCGGCCAAATAGACGAGGGCTGCGGCCTCTTCTTGCGCGCCCGCATCCCGCTCGGGGGCGAGATAGCTGCGGGTCAGATATTCTTGGGCAACGCGGGCGTCTACGTAGACCAAGCGGCGTTCGGCCCGCTGCGGTGGCTCGGAGGAGCGGATGCGTTCGGGCAGGTCTGGCTCGGCTGGGATGACACCGTAATAGGTTTCGGCCAGCGCCAGAACTTCTTCTGGCTGCACGTCACCGGCGACTATCAGGATGGCGTTGTTGGGCGAATAGTAGTGGTCGTAGAAGGACAAAGCATCCTCTAAGCTGAGTTCTTCCATCTCATGGCGCCAGCCGATGATCGCCACACCGTAGCGGTGGTTGAGATATTGCGCGGCGCTGATCTGCTCGCGGGCCAGCGCGCCGGGGCGGTTCTCGGTGCGCTGGTTGCGCTCCTCCAAGATCACTTGGCGCTCGGTTTCAATATCTTCGGCCGTCAGGCGCAGGTTGTTCATCCGGTCGGATTCCATGCGCATCATCAGCTCTAGCCGATCAGCGGCGACCCGCTGATAATAGGCGGTGTAATCATAGCTGGTAAACGCGTTATCCGCGCCGCCATTGGCCGCAACAACGGTTGAGAACTCGCCCGGTGCCAGCGTGTCAGTGGCTTTGAACAACAGGTGCTCAAGGAAATGCGCCACGCCCGAAAAGCCAACCGGCTCATCGGCAGAGCCGACCCTGTACCACAGCATATGCACCGCAACCGGGGCGCGGTGGTCTTCAATGACGACGACATCCATGCCGTTATCAAGTCGGTAGGTTGAGACCTTATCAGCCTGTGCCGGGACGGCAAAAAGCAGCAATGCTGCGGTGAGTTGGCGGAACATGGTGACACCTCCGGGGCGCGCCAGCGCTATATTGATATGAGCTTCTTCAATAACAAGATGGCGGCTGTCGCACCAATCATCAAGCTACAAACGCAAAGGTGACGGCGGTGTTACTGGGGCTTACTGTTTGGCTTACTCTGGGGGCGGTGCGGTTGGCACGGCCACGCCCAAAGCCTGATAGCGGGCCAGCTCAGCATAAGCATCAAGCGCGAAACGGGCATAGGCACGGAAATAGCGCCCGGCTGCGCGGCCACTTACCCGCTCAACACGGCGGCGAAATGCAGCGTCTTCTTCGGCCAGAGTTGCCCGGATTTGCGGGTCTGTGCCGTAGCGCGATGTTTGGGCAACGAGGGCGCTGTCACGCGCCGGAATGTTACCGCTTTGCGCCGATGGGCGGCCACCAAGGGCAAGGATCGCGTCGATATTCGGGATAGGGTCGGTCAGGTTGCTGCCACCGGGGGTTGGCTCTGGCAGGGCCAAGCCGTCGGGCAACTCAAGCGGCCGCGCTGGCAGAATTGAAAACTCGTCAGGCCCCGCCTGAGCATTGCCAGAACGCAGGCCATCATCGCCGTTAGAACAGCCAGCAGCCGTGAGTAGCGCAAGCCCTAGCAAGGCCGCTGTGAATATACGCATTCGTCTCAACTCCACCCCATTGGCCTAACCATAAACAATGTCGCGGCCCGCGTCACGCGGTCTATTTGCACCGTCTGTTTGCACCGTCTATTTTTGCCGCCTATTTACGCAGCGCCCGGCCCGCGCCGTTCTTGCTGGCTTTTGCCTCGCCGTTGAACAATATCAGCCCAATCGCCCCGGCAAAGACTGCAATATCGGCCATGTTAAACGCATATGGGTTCTCGAACCCGCAACATGACATGTTTAGAAAGTCGGCCACGGCACCGTAGAGCAGCCGGTCAACCACGTTGCCGATTGCGCCGCCAACCAGCAGCCCAGCGCTGAAATTGGCCCATTTATTGCTCTGGTCGCGCCAGACCCAGTAAAGCACCAGCCCGACGATACCCATTGCCAATGCCACCAGCACCCAGCGCATATCTTGCCCCGAAAACAAGCCAAAGTTAACGCCCCGGTTCCACGCCATATGCAGGTTGAGATAGGGCGGAAAAACCGCCAATTCCAATATGTTGCGCAGGTCCAAGATATGCACGACCAGATATTTGCTGGCCTGATCGACCAGAAACGTCCAGAACGCTATCCATAATGTAAGCCGCATTGCTTATGCCTCATTCGTCTTAGTCGCCGGGCCTTGCGCGCTGTTTGAGCGCGCTTGGGCCAGCCGGTTAGTGCCTAAAGTGGCGCA
>JAESRD010000108.1 GCA_016764835.1 Paracoccaceae bacterium
GGGCTTTGTTATCATCAACAAAAGCGACGAGTTGCACCGTGTCATCGGTGCGAAAAGCCGCAGCCAGCTGCTGGCCAGTATGGCCGGCACCGTAGATCAACACACGCAGTTGATCATGGCCGCGCCGGTAAATACGCAGCAGCACAAGCAGTAAGAACTGCCGCGCGGCGACGGTCATCAGGAAAAAGATCAGACCGAAGGTGACGAAGGTCGCAAAGGCCGTGCCGTAGCCAACCATGTCATCAAGAATTGCGGTGCAAAGCCCAAGAATAAGCGCATGGATACCTGACATGCCTATGGCGCGGATCTCATAAGCCTTGAGCTGAACTTTGTGGATGCCGAGCACCAGCGCCAGCAAAGCCGACATGGTCATCAAGATCGGCAACGCCTGCCAGTGAATGAAAAGATCACTCAGCCGGGGCCAATCATTGCGCTCAAGCGCAAAGGCGGCCAGCATGGCAACGGGGACAAGGATCACATCCAGCGCGATCATCAATGCTTGCTTTGCTGGGCGTGGCAGCCATGAAACGAAACCGATCATGTTGTTCTATTTGCCCCACAAATTGCGACCGATGCTAAAAATCTATCGGTAGCCGCCCAGAATGTAATCACCCCAGCATCTAGCATATCGCCTCGTAAAAAGGCAGAGCAATTGTCACTAGCTGATGACATATTGGCGAGTCCTTGCCCATAGTGATTCTATTGTGCCCAAACTAAGGCCGTCAGTGTTGTAAGATGGTTAACGCAAATGAACCTTGTTTTGCCCTAAGAGCGCCGCAGAAACGGTTTTACCGCCGTCTCGCCGATCAGCTTGAGGTCGAAACACAATGTTCTGTTTTTTTGATAAAGCAGGTCAAGCGCCGCTTTACGCGGGATACAACGCTGCCGGTAAGCCGTGTCGGTTTCAGCGGCAGAACTGCAGGTGGCCAATATGGTTTCTTCATGGGCATGAAACCGCAAAGAGGCCAGTCCGGTTATGCCAGGGCGACTTTGCAAAACTTGGCTATAGATCTCAGGATATGCCTCGACATAAACCCGCAATGGCGGGCGCGGCCCGACAAGGCTAATATCGCCACGGATCACATTCCATAGCTGTGGCAGCTCATCGGCGCGGCTGCGGCGCAACAGCAGCTGAAAGCGCGACATCCGCCCGTTTTTGTCGCCGCCGGTAACGCCGGTATTGGCCGCGCTTGCCGCCATAGTGCGAAACTTGATCAGCTGGAAGCTCCGATCGGTGGCGCGCATCCGCTCAGCAATGTAGAAAACCGGCCGCCCTTCGAGCAACAACAGCGCGACGATAACCGCGATTAGCACAGGCCAGAGGAGCAGGGCTAAGATCACTGAGACGATAAGGTCAAAAGCTCGTTTTGTGGCAGTCATAGCCAGGGTGTCCAGCCGGCAAGGCGCGCCTGAGACACCAGCGTTTCAGCAAGGTTGGCGGCGGCGGGCACAGGTGCAATGCTTTGCAACAATCCGGTGTCGAGTGACACGTCGCGCAGCGCTGATTGCGGGGCAGACACCCATGTCCACTCCAGCTGGGCGGCCTGCAATATTGCGCTCATTGAGGCGGTCGATGGGGCGGCGAGGTTGAGCAGCGGCGGCAAAGATGGAGCGGCCAGCAGCGTAGCAAGGCAGCGGCCGAGGCTGAGCGGGCCGATATAGGCGCGCCGCGGGCTGCTGCCATCGGCAAACTGGTCGAGTTGAACTGGCCCGCGCCCCGCCGCGCCAAACAGCGCATCAAACCCGGCCACATTGGCCGACCGAAGGCAACATGGCCGGGCGGCATGCGACGCGACCGCGCGCTCCATCTCTAACTTGGCAGAGCCGTAAGCGTTGGCCGGGAGTGGGTTTAGCGCCTCTGCCTGTGGACCGGCGGCGCGGCCGTAGACCGCCGCTGACGACAGCAGCAAGACCGGGCCGATATTGAGCTGTAGGGCGAGGTCGCAGGCTGCCAAGGCGAGAGCCGCATTTGCCGCCAATGCGGCGTCACTGCCAGATGTTACACCGGCAAGCACGATCATGCCGCGCGGCGCCAGCCGGTCCGGCGGCCGGTCACGGGAAAAATCCCAATTTTGCATATCGGGCGCGCTACGGCTTTGCCAATGCGGCGCGCCGAGCTCTGGCAAATGTCCGGCTTTCCAGAGGCTAAACAGCCCTTTGCCCAGCCGTCCGCCAGCGCCAAGAATAAGTGGGCCACGGCTAATGTTCAGTGAGTCAGTCATTGTGTTATTTGGCTATAGGATCGGTAAGCAACCGACCAGTTAAAAGACTTTGCTGGCCCCATAAATCCGCAGCGCCCCACTGGCGAAGCACAAACCGCCAAACACCCATGCGAGCGGAGGGAACAGGCCGGGCAGCGAACAAAGAGCTATGAAAAACACTATAGTTTCAGTGCCTTCAAGCAAGCCGTTTGAATAGTAGATCGACTTAACGCCCTGCGCCTTGGTCTCTAGCCCGTGCTTTTGCGCCAAGATCGCATAGCCCAGAAAACTGGTGCCGTTAAAGTAGAACGAGGCCAAAAGAAAGCCGCCCGCGGCGCCGTTTGCCGCAGGATCAGCTAAGATAAAGCCCAGCGGCACCAACCCGTAAAACAGGAAATCGGCGGCAATATCGAGATAGCCGCCAAAGTCAGTACGCTTGGTGGCGCGGGCGACGGCACCGTCTAGCCCGTCAGCCAACCGCGACAGCAAGATAAAGCCGAGCGCCAGACCAAACTGGCCAAAGGCAATGAGCAGGGCGGCGACAATGCCAGCGCCAAGCCCGGCAAGGGTCATGCCATTGGCGCTAATCCCACGGCTGGCCAAAGCCGGGCCTGCGCGGTTGAGCGCCGGGTCGATCAGTCTGCGTGCATATCTGTCAAGCATTGGCGCACCTCTTTGCTGCCCCAGACTTGGCCGCGCAGGCCCCGCCCGACAAGGGGCAGCGGCCAAGAGTGACGCGAAAGTGACAGATTATGTTTGGCTGCGGTAGCTTTGCCGTGACGCTTTATGGATCGGCCACGGGTGCACTGTTGCGCCAACACTAACTTGCCGGTGCGGCTCAACGCCCGGCTTATTGGTGCCGCCATCTGCCTCACCCCACAAAATATCGACGGTGCTGCCGTTTGTGGCATGGTCGGCGCTGATCATCGCCAGCGATATCCAGGCCCGTTCATTGACCGTATAGACAGGGTATGTCGATATGCCGATATCAGCGCCACCCGCGCGCACAAGGTCATAGGGGTGGGCGGCATAATGCCCGGCGGGCATTTCCATGAGTTTGGGCATCAAGCCCGGCTCCATCAGCCCGGCAAACAGCTTGAGCACATCTTCCTTGTCCCAAACCAGCGTCACCTTTTGCCGGTGGGGGCCGGGTGCCATTTTCTCAAGCGCTGCGCGGCCAATGAAATCATGGTCAAACTTGACCATGCGGCCATAGTCGAGATCCCACGGTGTCAGGTAATAATCTTCAATATTGTCAGACTGATAGCTGCCGCCGATCGACGATATCGCTTCAAAGCTATTGGCGGGCAGCCAAGCGCGGTAAGCCTGCATTGCTTCGCCAGTATAAATCGCCGGAAGCGGCGACGGTATCCAGCCAGATTCCATGGCAACCGTTGCATAGGCCCGGTAGCCAGACTGGTGCAACCCGTGCGACACACCTGCCGCCAGCAAAGCCGCCTTGACCGCCGGGCCATCAGCCGACGGCCCCCAAATCTCCAGCCCCTGCGCGCCGCCCATGCCATGCGCCAAGGTCCGGGCACGACAACCGGCAATGGTGATCTCGCCCATGTTGAAGAACTTGGTCGTCAGCGGCCCGCCTTGATTGACCTCTTCGAGCAGCGCCATCGCGTTTGGCCCCTGTACCTCATAGCGGTAAGTTAGCCGCGGCGCATCTGGCGCATCAAGACGGCGCTCATCGCGGGTGACTTGCACATCATAGCCGCCAGTTTCGGCATGAAACTGCACCCAGTTTGGGATGCAGGGCCGCCCGACAATATTGACCGCGTCATCCTCAAGCCCGAACAAGATCGCATCGCCGATGACATAGCCATCATAGTTGCAACATATGAAATGCTTGGCCTTGTTACGGCCAAAACTTGCAAATGAATTGACGCCAAGCGCGGCCAGCAGCTTTTGCGTATCAGGCCCGCGCACATAAAGGTCGGTCATGTGGAATGACTGGTCAAACAACACCGCCGTCTCGCGCCAAGAGCGCTGCTCTTCGATCCAGTTGCTGTGCTCTGCCGGGATCGGATAAATATAGCGGCCAATTGGTGAGTTTTGCATCATTGTCGCGGGGTTGCCTGCGGCGGCGATTTTGTCTGCGAGTGAGGCGGTCATGGCTTTGGCTCCTTTTGGGCAAGGCGGGCTGCGAGAATCTGTGCGGTCTGGTCGGGGGCAAGGCTGGGGCTTTGCGCCCCGATCTGGCCCATAGCGCGGTGGGTGTCGGCAATGGCATGTGGCAGGGCGGCGTTTAGCCCCAGATCGGCGATTGTCGCCGCACTCTCGACCATCTCAGCGGCGCGGCGGCCCCCGTGTTTGAGGCTGCGCTCAAACTGATATGTGGCAATGTCGGGCCAACCAAGGCCGGGATATGAGCCTGAGAGTGAGGCGAGGATTTCGTCGCCACAGCCAGCGGCTTCAGCTGCCAACAACGCCTCGACGGTGATCGCCTCAAGTCCTTTGACAAACAGCGAGCGGATCATTTTGATTGCCGTGGCTTGGCCCGGTTCTGGCCCGATAATGCGGGCGGCAAAGCCAATATCGGACAAAAGTGGTGCGATTTCATCGGCTTGTGCGCCAGCGATCAGCACCGGCGTGGCGTGGCCGCGCGGCAAGACCGGGGCCATGACCGCCATGTCGAGATAATGCCCGCCCGCGGCCTCTATCAGCGCAGCACTGGCGACTTTGCGTTTGGGCGAAACTGAGTTGATGTCGATCAGCCATTGGCCTTGGCAGATATGTGGCGCAATGGTTTGCACCGCGATCAGGCTTTGGTCGGCGGTCACAGCGCTAAAAACCCAATCTGCGCCGGAAAACGCGGCAGGCTCTACCAGTGTTACGCCGCTACCGGCCATGGCGCGGGCCATGGCCGGGCTGGTGTCAGTATCCCAAGCGATAAAGCTCATGCGCGGGTTATGGCGACGCAAACTGGCGACAAAAGCCTGCGCCGCTTCGCCAAAACCGATAAACCCTATGCGCATGGTTTTACTCCGTTATTTGACCGGCGGCGTGCCGTGCGTGTGGAAAGTCTCAATGGTTTTGAGCCCCCAAGCCTGGCCCTTTTTGCGGTCAGCCTCGGTCCATGTCACGGTTTCCCAATCGGGCTGCAAGATCAGCCGCGCGCCGGCATTGGCCAGCTCAACCCGGTTGCCCGCAGGCTCCCAAACATAGAGGAAAAACGTGCCCTGAATGGCCGCCGATTATATGGGCATGCTGGCTACGGTCATGAACGCTCTGGCCATGCAAAACGCACTTGAAAGCATTGGTGTA
>JAESRD010000109.1 GCA_016764835.1 Paracoccaceae bacterium
CAGTGTTTCGGCTTGCGCCGCCATTGCAAAACAAAGTGCGATTAGGCTGGCAAAAACCCGCCATGCTCTTCGTTTGATGCAGCAATCGCCCGCTCGCGCTGCTGCGAGATAAGCAGAGCCACCCGGTCGAGCGCCATGCCGCGCATCAGCAAACTTGCAGGAATAAACGCCCATGCTGTCATCACCCAGATAAGTGTGTGTTGCTGCGACAGGTCTACCAGATGGAACGCATTGTTCGAAATTTTAACCATTGCCGGGATCATGAATGGAAGCAGAAACCCTAAGATAAGGTTAATGCGGCCGTCGCGCCGCAGCCGGTCTACAACATCGCCGCCCGCTGTCGGGTCAAATGTTGGCAGATTGATCCAAACATTAAAGCCGCCATTGCGTACCGGCCAGTTGGACGCCCGCTGAAACAAGTAAAAGCCGCCAAGCATGATCAATGAGACAACATAGCTCAGCCCCGCCGTCAGCCGAACCTTGGCGATAAGCTGGGCGTCTGCGCCCTCAGGCAACATCAGCACTGCCAGCCGCACCGGCGAATAGGGAAAATCAACCGCCTGCGCCAACACCGTGCTGACCGATAGCAGCAAGCTGGATATTGTCGTCGGCACAGTCAGGCTGCGCAGCGACAAGGACAAGACCAGCAGCGTTATGGCGAAGGAGAAGAACTTAATCCGGTTAAACGGCGCAGAATCGCGAAAGCTCACCAGGCTGGGGCAGCTGGACATGTATTCTGAGAAAGTGAACACACCAATGATCAATGCCATAAACGCCACGATTTGCTGCGTGTCATTCGGGGTTGCCGGGAGCAATATCGCTGGCATTGCCAACGTCATCACAACCAATATCGCACGCAATAAAGCGCCCGTTAGCCGCGTCATCATAGTTTGCCTGCCTTCATTCCGGTCGGACGCGATACGATGCCGCGCCCTTGTTCCATCATGATTTTGCCACATTTGCGTAGCTTGCCTCACTCTTGCCATAGTTCTGCCTTGATGAGCTTCGCCCTTCAACGCTTTGTTAACAATGATGAAACGATGAGGCAGATTTGCAGCCATACTGGTGCGCTATTGCAACCATTTACGGTCAGAAATTGGGCAGGCTTTGAAAGCACACAATATGTCGTATGTCGCGCGCGCCCCGGCACTATTGAGAACAGCCCCCGGCCTTTCGGCGCAGGGGCTGCTGTTAACTAAGATTAATAGAATCAAGCCGGGATCAGGCGCCTGCCGCGGCAGATGAGCCGATCAGACCCAAGGCCGATCCAAGGCGGCCTGTTTCTCGAAGCTGGCAATTGAGGCAGTCTTCTCAATTGTCAGGCTAATATCGTCGAGCCCATTGAGCAGACAATGTTTGCGGAACGCATCGAGTTCAAACTTGATCACCGAACCATCTGACAGAGTGATGCTCTGATCTTCAAGACTGACTTCAACCCGCGCATTGGCGCCGCGCTCAGCATCTTCCATCACCCGGTCACGTTCTTCTTCTGACAGGATTATCGGCAGGATACCGTTTTTGAAACAGTTATTATAGAAGATGTCGGCAAAACTGGTCGAGATCACCGAGCGAATACCAAAGTCAGCCAGCGCCCAAGGCGCATGTTCACGGCTAGAGCCACAGCCAAAGTTATCGCCAGCGACAATGATGCTCGCCGCACGATAGGCCGGTTTATTGAGCACAAAGTCAGGCAGCTCGTTGCCATCAGTGTCAAACCGCATCTCATCAAACAGGTTGGCGCCAAGGCCAGTGCGCTTGATGGTCTTCAAGAACTGTTTGGGAATAATCATATCGGTGTCGATATTGACCAAGGGCAATGGCGCAGCAACGCCTGAAAGGGTGGTGAATTTGTCCATCTGGACCCTCCATGCCCGCAAGGGGCGCATTTACTGCCCCAATGGGGCGCGTGGCTTGCCGCAACCCCGGCCAATTTGGCGCGCAGCTACAGCCCAAGCCTGATAGCACAGCGCCCGATTAGGATAAATGCCAAAAGGGCTCGCCAAAAGCAAAACCCCGCCAAGAGTGGCGGGGTTTCATACTCGTTTAACTTAGGGCGTAAAGTGTCGAAGCCTTAGGCTTGCTTGCGACGGCGCATAGCGCCAAGGCCACCCATGGCGCCCAGCAACATCAGGCCAGCAGCTGGCAGTGGCACCGCAGCCACTTCAAATGTCAGGTTGTCAAAAATCGGGTCAGTCCAGATCCGGCCCGCAACCGTGATCGTCAGTGAATCGATGTTATCAAAGCCGAGGACGGTGAAGTCCAGCGTGCCATAGTCGTTGGCAAAAACCGCAGTTGTCGCGACAAGCGTGCCGCCATCATAACCCTGAAAAATAATCGGGTTGATGAAGTCAGAATGCAGAATGTCGATGCTGATCAGGTCAAATGTCCCGCCAGTTGTCAGCAAGAACTGATCGTTCTGGCTGTCGCAGCACGGAACGTTCCATGCGTCATCGTCGATTTGAAATTGTGAACCGTAAACGGAATCGATCGTCATGCCAGCTTCTGTGTAGCTAGCCGTTGGACCAAGGTCGCCGTCGAATGTCATTGTTACCGGAGCAGCTGTCGCGGTCTGTGCAATGAGTAAAAATGCAGCAAAAGCTGCGCCAAAACCAAGCCTCATGATATCCCCTATCTGTGAACTCGTGATCAAAATAAATGCCCGAAAGCATGAGGGTTGATACGAATGCGGCCCATTTGAGGCAAGAAAATCAGGATATTAAGGCCAAATCGCGGTGAACTTAGCCTTATAGGGAAGGGAATTCTCTTCAGCAGCTAAAACTGTAAACGATACGGCAACAATATATTAACCATAGGTTGCTCTGGGCCAGCAAAACAGCGAATCGCTTCGCCAGCCCAACTTGGTCAACTAGAAGAGTTCACGCACATCTGTCAGCCGACCAGTGATCGCCGCCGCTGCCGCCATTTGCGGTGACATAAGATGCGTGCGCCCGCCGCGGCCCTGACGGCCCTCAAAGTTACGGTTCGATGTCGCCGCACAGCGCTCGCCGGGGGCCAGCTGGTCAGGGTTCATTGCCAGACACATCGAGCAGCCAGCAAGCCGCCACTCAAAGCCCGCATCAATAAAAATCTGCGCCAGGCCTTCTTCTTCTGCCTGGGCGCGCACCAGGCCAGAGCCCGGCACGACCATGGCCCGAATGCCCTCTTTGATCTTGCGCCCCTTAAGCACCGCCGCAGCAGCGCGGAAGTCTTCGATCCGGCCATTGGTGCAGGAGCCGATGAACACAGTATCAATGGCGACCTCGGTTAAAGGTGTGCCCGGTGTCAGGCCCATATATTCAAGCGCGCGCTCAACCGCGGCGACTTTGCCGCCCTCAAAGCTATCAGCCGCAGGCACCACCGCCGTAATCGGCAGCACGTCTTCGGGCGATGTGCCCCATGTGACCAGCGGGGCAATATCTTCGGCCCGCAATGTCAGCACTTGGTCGAAATGCGCGCCCTCATCGGTGAACAGCGTTTTCCAATAGGCAACCGCATCATCCCACTGAGCGCCGGTTGGCGCATGCGGACGGCCTTTGCAATATGCGTAAGTCGTCTCATCGGGGGCAATAAGCCCGGCGCGGGCGCCACCCTCGATGGCCATATTGCAAACCGTCATCCGGCCTTCCATCGATAAGGCTTGTATCGCTTCGCCAGCAAATTCAATGGTATAACCGGTACCGCCGGCCGTGCCGAGTTCGCCGATAATAGCCAATACGATATCTTTAGCCGACACGCCGGTGTTGCATTTTCCATCTACCCTAACCAACATGTTTTTGGCTTTTTTCTGAATCAAACATTGGGTTGCTAAAACATGTTCAACTTCAGAGGTACCAATGCCGAAGGCGATAGCACCAAAAGCACCATGTGTTGAGGTATGAGAGTCGCCACAAACGACCGTCATGCCCGGTAAGGTTGCGCCTTGTTCTGGGCCA
>JAESRD010000110.1 GCA_016764835.1 Paracoccaceae bacterium
GCCATGGTTGCGGCGGCGTGGTCGGGGGCGGCTGACGCTGATGTCGTGGTGCTGCTGGTCGAGGCGCAGCGCGGGCTGACCGAGGGTGTCGCCGCGATTATCGATTCGATTGATGAGCGGACCAAGACCGCCAAAGTGGTGCTGGCGATCAACAAGATTGACCGGGTGAAGCCCGAGGCTTTGCTATATTTGGCCAAAGAGATGAACGACGCTTTTCCGTTTGTCGAAAGTTTCATGATCTCGGCCGAGCGCGGCCATGGTTGCAAAGACCTGAAAACCTGGCTGGCCGGGCAAATGCCCGAGGGACCGTTCCTTTACCCCGAAGATCAGCTTGCCGATCTGCCGCTGCGGCTGATTGCCGCCGAGATGACCCGCGAAAAGCTAACTCTACGGCTGCACCAAGAGTTGCCCTACGAGCTGACGGTTGAGACTGAAAGCTGGCAGGAGCGCAAAGACGGCTCGGTGCGGATTGATCAGATCATCTATGTTGCCCGCGACGGGCATAAGGGGATTATTCTGGGCAAAGGTGGCGAGACGATCAAGGCGATATCTGTGGCCGCCCGCGCCGAGATTGGCACCTTTCTCGACCAGACAACCCATCTGTTCTTGCAGGTCAAAGTTCGACCAAATTGGCTAAACGAATCAACACGTTATACCGAGATGGGTCTGAACTTTAAGGACGGTAATGAATGAGCCCAAGACTGGCCAGCGGCATTTGGGTGTCGGCCTATCTGGCCCGGCTGCGGCTGAGTAATATTCCGGTTTATATGGTGTCTCGGGGTGACGAGACTGCCGGGGCGGTGATGGTAAAACTCAGCACCCTCGACGGGCAGGCGCAGCTGTTTCACCGCAGTTTTGATCTGATGAATGACATTCGTATCTGGGCGGTTCTGACCGAGGGCGACGAGCGCGAAGTTGACGCCACCATTGCCCGACAGCGCAGCTCTGACCCCGACCTGTGGGTGCTAGAGGTCGAAGACCGCGATGGGCGGCATCTGCTCGACCAGTCGGGCCTGTCAGACTGATGCCCTAGGAGGGGCAGCCCTATGGAATGGCGCGACGAAGGGGTGCTGCTGGCGCAAAGACGCCACGGCGAAACAGCGGTGATAATTGATGTGCTGACGGCCGAGCATGGCCGCCATGCTGGGCTTGTCCATGGCGGGGCCGGGCGCAAAATGCGCGCCGCTTTGCAGCCCGGTACACAGCTAGATCTGACATGGCGCGCGCGGATTGAAGACCAGCTGGGCGCGTATCATGCCGAGCCGATACGTGCCCGCACAGTAGCGGCGATGTCGAGCCGCTTGGCGCTGGCCGGGCTGAATGCAGTCTGCGCTATGGTGTTGATATCATTGCCAGAGCGCGACCCGCATGCGCCGCTTTATGAGCGCACCATCGCCCTGTTTGACCTGTTGGGCGAAGATGATGTCTGGCCGCTGGCCTATCTCAACTGGGAAATGGCACTGCTCGAGGAAATGGGCTTTGGCCTTGATCTAAACGTCTGCGCCGTGACCGGTGCGCAAAGTGGGCTGGTCTACATATCGCCCAAATCAGGCCGGGCGGTCAGCCAAGCGGCGGCGGGCGAATGGGCCAGCCGGTTGTTGCCACTGGTGCCGGTAATGCGCGGGCAAGGTGATGCCGAGCCTGCCGATATTAGCGCCGCCTTGGCGACAACTGGATGGTTTATTGAGCAGCGGCTATTGGCCGGCACGCGCGGCCTGCCACCGGCCCGGGGCCGGCTGTTGGAGCAGATCGCGCGGCTCGGCTAATGCGCGGGCGAAAACACCATCAGCAAATGGTCTTCATCTGATAAAATCAGCACGCCACCGGTCGCCTCAACAAGCGTCATGCGCTCAAGCGCCTCAAAGTAGACCTGTTCTGCGGCAAGGTCAGGGCAGGCGCGTCTTGTGCTGGCCAGCTGGCGGATTTCGACCCATGGATAGGGCGCGTTTTGCACAGCATTGAAACGATTGCAGGGGCCAGCACCGGTGACTTCGCCCTCGTGCGGGAAGCTGATCGTGGCAGGCAAGTCATAGGCGACACCGCCATATTCGATCAGCTGCCATGTTGTGTCCGGGTCAATATAACCGGACACGGTTTCATCAGGCGCGCAGCCGCCAAGCGTGGCCATCACGGCCGCGGCTGCCAGGCCAACCGCGTGCCAGCTCATGTTTTACCTTTGTTTTGTTCAAAGGCGATCAGCGCGGCGGCGGTTGCGCGCATCGCGTCCAATGCGTCGCGAAACTCTATGCCCAGCTCGGCGCTGGCTTTGGCGTTGCTGCCTTCTTTGCGGATGCCGAGCACCGGCAACACGGAACGGATGGCCGGGTCCCACAGCGCCATGATCCGCACCAAAAAGCTCGGCGCTGTGCGGGTGGCTATTTTGCGGCTTGGATAGACGGCCTTGAGGGCCACGCCAAGCTCAGGCATCCAGTGAAAGGACTGCACGCCAATATAGCGCTGCCCGGCGGTCTCTGGCCGCTCAAGCGCGCGCAGATGCATCAGGGCAACGTCGCGAACATCAACCATGGGGAAGCCAATACGCGGCAACATCGGGTCGCGGCCGCTGAGCAAACGCTCAATCAGCTCGACCGAGGTGCCAAAGTTGGCGTCAAGCGGCGGACCGGTGACCAATGTTGGGTTGATCACCGTCATTGCGATCTGCGGGGCGGTTTTGGCGACAAAGTCCCAGGCGGCCATCTCGGCGAGGGTTTTTGACTTCTCGTAGGCGCGCAGGCTCGGCTTGGTCGGGTCGGTCCAGTCGCTCTCATTATAAACGGAGCGGCCTTCGGGCAGCTCGGCGTCCATAATCGCGACGGAAGATGAGGTGAGGATGAAACGTGTGACGCCGGCGTCAGCTGCCGCCTGCAAAGCCCGTAATGTGCCATCAACGGCAGGGCGGATCAGGTCATCTTCGTTCTTGGGCGGGGCCATCGGGAAGGGTGATGCCATATGCATGATCGCGTCCATGCCTTGGGCGGCGGCGGCCCAGCCTGCCTCATCATTGAGGTCGAGCAACACGGTCTCAAAACGTTGTTCAAGGGCTGCGGGGTCGGCCAGATGCGGGGCGAGGGCGGCGCGCAGCTCATCGGCTTTGGCGGTGTTGCGCACGCTTGCACGCAGGGTGAAGCCTGCATCAAGCAGCTGGAGCGCGGTATGTTTGGCAATGTAGCCTGACGCGCCGGTCAGGAGGATTTTTTGGGGCATGGTGGTCCTGCTATTTTGTCAAAACTGAACTTGATAGTTTAGATATGGCAGTTGCAGTAAATTTGACAAGCCTGCAATTTGATATTTACCAATGATGTATGGTTCGGGCATGCTCGGAACAGACGTCATTATAAGAAGGTATTTTTGAAATGGTTGCATTAGCAATTGGCGCTAGCATTCTTAGCCTCGGGCTTGCCGGCCCCGTGGCACAAGCCCCCGCCGGGCCAGAAAACTTGGTTATTGTCGAATATTTGCTGCCCGCTGAACGGATCGTGCTTTATCCGCGCGCAGGTGTTTTACGGCGCACATCTGGGTTAGAGCTGTCGGGCATCGCCCAAACCGCGTTTGACCAAGACTTTATGACTGAGACATATTACTCAGCTTTTGCGTTATCAAAATCGGGCGGTTACGGATATTCTACCACGTCAAACTCGCTCGACGGCGCGCGCGATATCGCAATGCATGAATGCATGTCGCAAAACACAAACTGCATCATCGTGGCCGAGATCGTGCCAGCGGGTTACCGCGAAATGCAGCAGGGTGATATTTCAATGTCGCCAGAGGTGTCTGACCTGTTCATCAACCCGCAAGCCGCGGGCGCCCCTGTTGGCGTGATCACCAGCATGGCGATCAGCGAAGACGGGGCCTATGCGCTGGTTTGGGGCCACCCTGACAGGCAGGCCTCTGATAATGCAGCAATGAGCGATTGTCGGGGCAATTTGCTGAACTATCCGGGTATGCGCGAAATGCCATGTGTTGTGCTGCCACCACTCGAATAGCGCGGTTGGGTCGCGCCGGTTTGGCGCGGCCCACGCTGCTCGGCCAGTAAATGGCTAGGCCAGCAGACGCCGCGCGATAACTTGGGCCTGTATCTCTGCGGCGCCCTCAAAGATATTGAGTATGCGGGCATCGCAGAGGATACGGCTGATCTTGAACTCAAGGGCAAAACCGTTGCCGCCGTGGATTTGCAGCGCATTATCAGCTGCGGCCCACGCCACGCGCGCGGCGAGCAGTTTGGCCATGCCAGCCTCAAGGTCGCAGCGGCGGCCTTCGTCCTTTTCATGGGCTGAGAAATAGGTGAGCTGGCGGGCGATCATGATCTCAACTGCCATCATTGCCAGCTTGTCAGAAACCCGCGGGAAGGCGGCCAATGGTTTGCCAAATTGCTGGCGCTGATGGGCATATTCCATGGCCAGATCGAGCGCCGACTGGGCGACACCAACAGCGCGGGCGGCGGTTTGAATGCGCGCGCTTTCAAAGGTGCGCATCA
>JAESRD010000111.1 GCA_016764835.1 Paracoccaceae bacterium
AGATCGCCCGTGAGCCGATGAAGGATTACCTGCGCTCAGCGGCTGGCCTGATCAAACAATATGCATGGGCCTTCCCGGCGTTTAAGAAGCCAGAGGGTGCGACCAACCCCATGCAGCTCGACCTCGGCATACTGGATGACGAAGAGCTAGAGGCCATTCTCGACTTCGCATTCCTGCGGTATTTTGATGATTCCGGTCTGTTTGGCACGGTTCAAGAATGTATTTCGCGGGTTGAGCGGCTCAAGAAAATCGGCGTCAATGAGATCGCTTGTCTGATTGATTACGGCATTGCTACTGACACAGTGCTCGAAAGTTTGCGGCCTTTGGCGCAGGTCGTTGCCGGGTCAAATGCTGGCTCTAGCGGGCAGGTTGCCCCGGCTGATTATTCGATCGCCGCCCAGCTGCGCCGCCACAAAGTGACCCATATGCAATGCACGCCATCAATGGCGCGGATGCTGGTGAGCAATGATGAAAGCCGGGCTGCCCTGCGCGGCCTGACCCATCTGATGATCGGCGGCGAAGCCCTGCCCGGCGCGTTGGTAAGCGAGGTCCAAGAGGCCAGCGACGCCACCGTGCTCAATATGTATGGCCCAACCGAAACCACGATATGGTCAACAACCCAAGGCGCCAAAACTGGCCCGGCGATTTGCGGCATTGGCCGGCCCATCGCCAATACCTGCGTCTATGTGCTTGATCCGGCGGGCGCGCCGGTGCCCGTTGGCATGGCCGGTGAGCTGTGGATTGGCGGCGCCGGTGTGGCGCGCGGCTATTGGCAGCGGCCAGACCTGACGGCTGAGCGTTTTGTGCCTGATCCGTATCAAGGCGGCGAGGCGCGCATGTACCAAACCGGCGATCTTGTGCGCTGGCGTGCTGACGGGCGGCTCGACTTTATCGGCCGCACTGACGGACAGGTAAAACTGCGCGGCCACCGTATTGAACTGGGCGAGATCGAAGCCGTGCTTGATGCGCAACCAAACGTGCGCCAAGCTGTTGTGCTTGCGCGTGATGATATGCCCGGCGGCACCCAGCTTGTCGGCTATGTCTTGGCTGAGAGTGGCTTTGATGAACCCGGGCTCAAAGCGGTGCTAGCCAGTGCTTTGCCCGCCCATATGGTGCCGTCGCGTATTGTAAAAGTCGCGCGCTTTCCGCTGACGCCAAATAAGAAGATTGACCGCAAAGCCTTGGCCAAACCCGGCCCGGCGCATCAGGCAGCAGCTGAGGCCGCGCCCGTTACTGGGCCACAAAGTTTTAGCGCGCCGGTGGCAAATGCCGGGGCCGCGTCGAGTTTGCCCGAACTGGCCAAGATCTGGACCGCGATTTTGGGCGTCACTCCAAATGGCCCGCGCGACAATTTCTTTGATCTTGGCGGACATTCATTGCTCGCGATCCATGTGCACCGTGAGATCAGAAAAACCCTCGGCGCGGCGAAACTGTCGATCACCGATATTTTCCGCTTCCCACAATTGGGCGCATTGGCCGCAAGGGTAGATGAGATACTCGGCGCAACAGCAGCCCCGGCGGTGGAGCAGGGTGCCGCCGAACCAACCGGCCCAAGTGATGCGCCCGGTAGTAGCCGGGCCTCGTCACGCGGTGCGGCAATGGAGCGTCGCCGGGCAATGCGCGCCAAACGGCAGCAGAGCGGAAGTTGACTGAAGCCCAACATATGGCGCGGCTTTGTGGGCCGGATGTTGCGGTGGCGATGGCGCAGGCCGGCGCTGGTGATCAGCTGCTACGGCCGGTTGAGGCGGCGGCAATCGCCCGCGCCGTGGCCCCAAGAAAGGCCGAGTTTGCGGCCGGACGAAGCGCCGCACGCTCGGCAATGTCGCAGTTCGGGCTGGCCCCGGCGGCGATTGCTATGCAGCCAGACCGGTCGCCCGACTGGCCGCAGGGTCTGGCCGGGTCGATCACCCATGATCAGGGCCTATGTTTGGCCGCCGTGGCGCAAACCAAGAGCTGCCGCGCCGTGGGCATAGATATTGAACCGCTCGCTGAGTTTGACAGTGAAACCGCTCAAACCGTAGCGCCAGAGCTGCCCACAGACGCCGCACCGCATGATGCGGCAATCGTCTTCTCAATCAAAGAAGCGGTCTATAAAGCGCAGTATCCGTTGAGCCAAGAAGTATTGAATTTTGACGCATTAGAAGTGGTGCTCGACAAGAAGCATGCCAAATTTGCGGCGCGTTTTTGCCAATCTGCAGGGCCTATATCGGCGGGCACTCTTTGGCATGGGCGTTATGAATGTGTAGCGGGAAGGGTATTTTCAGCCATGATTGTACCGGCCTAAAGCGCGATCCCAACGCAGGTTGGGATAATTGCGCGAAGAGTACGAGCGCGATCCCAACGCAGGTTGGGACAAAACTGCGCGAAAAATACGAACGGCCCCCAAGATTTGGGGCAAGTATACGACCGCCCAACGCCAGACTATCGGCTACAGGCGCAATTTGAGCGGCGATCAGCGCAAGATTGGGGGCAATTGTGGCGCTGGTTTCCATATTGTAAACAGCCCGTTTCCAGCTAACACGATCAAAACTATAGAAATTTGCGATAAATTAGTTTAGATTATGTTCTGGGTGTGGCGGCATGAGTAAGCGCGCTGGTTCGGCCATTGGCCTGAGCCGGTGGTGCTGATGCAGGCTTAGGAGTTCGACGTGTCACAATTCACATCCCCCAAGGGGTTGCTGCGTATTTTCTTACGCCGCAGCTGGATCGTTTTGCTGATCTTGCTCATTGGCATCCCTTGTTCGCTTTGGTTTGCGGTCAATCAACCGCGGCTTTTCGAGGCAACGGCGGTTATTCAGATCGAAGCACCGCAGATCATTGATCGCCAGACGGGTCTTGCCACCAGCTCGACGGCCAATAACCAACTCGAACTGATTGAGCAAAAGCTGATGTCACGCGATTCGATGATCTCGATCATCAGTCAATTTGATCTTTTCGGTGCGGAAATGCTCGAAGTTGAAAAAGTCGCGCAGCTACGGCAATCTATTAGCATCCTTGAAATCGTCGACCCGGCGCAGGCCTACCGTCCTGATGTGCAGCCCTCTGGCTTGCTGATCACCGTGCGGCTCGGCGACGCTGACCAAGCCGCCGCCGTGGCCAATGAAATGCTCGACAGTATCTTGGCGGAATCTGCCCGGCGCAGCGCAGACCGCGCGGCGCGAACGCTTGAGTTTTTCTTGGCGGAGGAAGAGCGCGTCAACGCTGAAATCGTCAATCTCGAAGCTGAGTTCGCCCGTTTTAAGCAAGAGCATGCGGCCTCGCTGCCAGACAATATCGTCGCCCAGCGTCAGCAATTGTCGCGTTTTACCGAGGCGCAGATTGAGATTGACCAGCAGACGATCGAGTTCGAAATCTCTGCCGACCGTTTGCGCGATGAGGAGCGCCAGCGTCAGGCATCATTGTTTGAGCAGCAGCGCGAACTGATCGTGGCCAATGTTGCCCGGATCGAAACAGCGCTTGCGCGCGGCCCAGAAGTTGAGCGCCAGTATAATGCGATTTTTCGCCAGCTGACCCAATTGCAGGACCAATACGTGGTGATCACCACCCGGCGGACAGAAGCGGCCATGACCCATCTGATCGAAGCACAGGATCAAGCCTCGCGCTTTGAGGTGCTTGAACGCGCCGATGTGCCGGCGTTTTCAGTCTCGGCCAGCCGCAAGAAGATCGCAATTGCTGGTCTGGCTGCGACGACAATTTTGGCCATAACTGCGGCTCTGCTGGCCGAGGCCATGAGCCCGGCTATTCGCACCGCCGCACAGCTTGAGCGTCAGCTCGGTGTTGAGCCGGTCATCGTCATCCCAGAGCTGCGGTCTGGCCGTCAGCGCTGGGCGCGGCGGATGATGTGGCTGGTTGGCGTTGGCGGTTTGGCGGCGGTGTTGTTTGCACTGTTTCGTGGCCGCTGGGACCAGATACTGAGTCTCGTGCCCGGTGGGCTAGGCTCGACAACCGGCATGCAGTAACCGCGCATACCGGCCGATGAAACAACAAAGGCCCGGCCAATTATATGGCCGGGCCTTTGTTGCTTGTAGCTGCCAATCTGTGGGCCGTTCTAGTAATTATAGTTATATTGCTCAGTGTCTTGGGCCTTGTTCAGCACGATCCCAATAATCGGTACATCATCACCAAGCCTGCGGGTAACTTCGCGCACTTCCTTGGCCTTGGTGATGCCGCCACCGACAACCAGCAGCACGCAGTCAAACTGCGGCCGCAGCGCTAGAACGTCGTCTTGCGCCAGTGCGGGTGGCATGTCGTAAATCACGAAGTCAGGCTGATAGTCGGCCTGCATTTGGGCCAGAACATTGGCCGTTTCGGGCTGCTGAAACAACTCGGCTGCATAGGCTTCGGCGCGGTCATTGAGACCAATTGCTAGGTTCTTGCCAATGTTGAGCTTGTTCTCACCTACACGGCGCAGAAATACGCTGGCCGGGGTTTCGCCGCGCAAAAACTTACCCGTATTCGTGTCAGGTTTGATCCCGAAATACCGCGACAGGCCGGAATGGCGCAGGTCGGTTTCCAGCAATAATGTCCGGCAATTATCATAGCGCGACAGGGTGATGGCCAGATTGGCCGAGGTAAAACTTTTACCACAGCCGCGTGTCGGCGATGTAACAGCCAGCCGGGTCCAGCCATGCTCGGCCATGGCCTGCACCAAACGGGCGCGCAGCACGTCAAACGCGGCATGGGCAGGATCGGTCCGGTGCGCGGTAATCACAAGATTGCGGGCCAAAGCTTCGGCATGGACCGGCAGCTCTTGCAGCGCGTCCCATAGCTCATCAGCATTGGTGCTGGTATCTTGGCCCCCGGTCAGCTTTTCGCGGATCTGCCCCGGCGTTTCTGGCGGCGGCAGATCATATTTGGCGATCTCAGCCAGCAGCCGAGCGCGGTCATCAGGGTCCAGCCGCGGGCGGCGGGCGCGTCGTTTTACAACTGTATCGTTCATGTTTTGCCTCGCGGAGGCTGGCTTGGTGCCAGCACGGGTTCCCTCTGTTTAAACGAGGGAGTTTGTCAGAAATAAGCCGGTGCGCGGGTGCTGCTTGGGCTTCTAGATGCCAAACAAACCGGCCTCATCAATGGCCCGGCGCAAAAACGCCTCGTAGCTTTGCTCAGGCTGCCAGCCGAGCAGCGCCTTTGGTAGCCGGTTGTCAAACGGTGAAAGATGCCCGCGCGAGCGCCAGTCAGCCAGCGACGGTCTTTGCGCATCGGCCCGTTTGAGCACATGCTTCTTGAGCACATATTTGGCGCCATCAGCGGCCCACATTGTGCCGAGCGAGCCTGAGCCGACGCTCAACTTGGCCCCCATGCGCTGATGAATGGCAGCAAAATAGCCGCGCCCGGTCAGCATCGGCTCGCCGATCAGGTTAAAGCTGCGGCCAATAGCGTCTTCGTGGTCCATCATCGCAATCAGCCCTGATGAGATGTCATCTGACAGCACGAATGGCGGTATATTATTGCCGTCACCCCAGAGTTTTACAGCGCCGGCCCCATGCCAGCGGCCAATACCCCAGTGTTGCAGCGGCCCGCCGGGGCCGACGACAATGCCGGGTCGGGCAATGGTCAGAGGTAGGCCCATATCATTATGCAGCGCGATCAGTTGGCGTTCGCATTCGGCCTTTGATCGGGCATAAATATTGCGCGCCGACATGTCGCCAAAAGCGGTGTCTTCGGTGATGGTCTCGTCGGGGTCAGACATGTCATATGAGGCGATTGTGCCGGTATAGATCAACCGGCCCACGCCTGCATCCATCGCCGCATTGGCAATGGCCGTGGCGGTGCCAACATCGTTTTTCAGCGCCGCTTCCCAGCTGTCATCCATCGATTTCGCAAGGTTAAACACCGCCTTCATGCCGCGCATAGCCTCGGTCAGCGCCTCGGTATCTGACAGCGAGACAGGCACGGTTTCGACATGGTCGGCAATGTCACCGAACGGCCCGGTGCGGCCCCGGCTGAGCACGCGCACATCATGGCCATGGGCGACAAGCGCGCGGGTTAAATTGCGGCCAATAAAGCCGGTGCCGCCAATGACCATAACATCGGGCTTCGGTGTGCCAAGAGCTACCCTCGGCGCGGGCAGGTTGGGCATGAAACCCAGCGTATCATCAATGGCTTGCATCACGTCTACCGCCGCCTCAGCGCCAAAGCGCGGGTCGGCTTCGCCCGCTGCCAGCCCGTCATAAAACGCCTGCGCAGCACCGGCAAAACTCAGCCCGTAAGGCGACTTGCGGTTAAGCGATAGCGTTTGGCGGGTGGCGTTTACCACACCTTCGCGCAGGTGGCGGGCTGAGGCGCCGAGCTGGTTGAGCAGCGGGTTCAAGATCAGGTCGGCCGTGCTGGTCCGCGCCAGTGTCAGCACATCATTGGCATAGTCGAGCCGGGCCATGGCGGATGAGCCGCGCACAGTCAACGACCGGTCATCATGGGTCTCGGCCAGCGACAGGTTGATGGTGACATCAACCGCCCCGGCGCGGGCCAATATGCGCCAGCTTTGGTGACGAATGCCGCCGCCGGGCAGGGTGACCGGTTGACCAAGCTGGAGCGATAGAACCTCGAGCGGACCGAACAGATCAATGGCAAAAGCGTAGGCATGTGGCCCCAACTCCAGCAGCAGGTTCTTAGGCTCGCGCATCAGCCAGATACCATAAGGCCCTGAGCGTAGCGGCCCGAGCGGAAACGCCCAATCAACCTGCACCGAACTAACGCGGCCCAGCTCGCCCGCGCGCAGCTTGTCCTTGAGCCGCACATAGCCCGGAACGCCAAGGAAATTATGCCCAGCGCAGAAAATCATGCCCGCCTTTTGCGCCGCATCTGCCATCGTGCGGGTGTCATCAGCGCTCAGCGCCACCGGCTTTTCGACCAAGCAATGCAGCCCGCCGGCAAAACAGGTCAGGGCGATTTCTTTGTGCAAATGTGGCGGGGTCAAAATATGCGCGGCATCGGCCACATCGGCGGCGATCATCTCCTCAACCGAGGCAAATGTTGGCACATTATGCGCGGCCCCCAGGGCAGCAGCGGCGGCGGGCGACGGATCAACCACAGCGCTCAGCTGCGCATTGCTCACCGATTTGAGCGCCGCGGCATGCCAGTCAGCAATATAGCCAGCCCCGATAAGAGCGGTGCGAAAGGGGCGGGAAGAGGCGGAAAGATCTGACAAAGCGGCGTCCTTATTTATACTCGATAAGCGTCATTGCTGCACCGCGTTTGCGGCGTAGATAAAAGGTGATCATTCCCTGTAAGTTAGGGATTTTCGATGCGGTTAATAGCAGCGCCTGTTGGAGGGCGCTTGACGGGCTTTGCCCGGCGCGGCGCAGCCCAAGCGCGGTTTTGGCCCATGAAGCGGCCAAAAGTAGCGGCGGCAGGAGCGCCAAAATGCGCGGGCCAAAGACCAGCGCGGCCAAGAAAACCAACGGCAATGCCGCGCCATAAAGCCAAACCCGGCGGCGCTCGGCGACAAAGTGGCCTTCATGCATAGCACCAAGCTGGGCAAAGCCGTGGCCGTTGCGCACAGAGCGTTTCCACCATTGGCCAAAGCTATTCGTGTCGAGATCATGCAGGGTCATCGGCTCTGGCAGCCGCAACAGAGCTTTGCCGCTGGCGCCGAGACGCAGGCAAAACTCGTCGTCTTCAGCGGCAATAACCGTGGGGTCAAAGCCACCAACCGTGTCAAAATCTGCCGCGCGCACCATCATATCACCGCCACAGGCGCGGATATCGCCAGCCGGGCGGTGCCATTCGACCTCGGCCATGGCGTGGTAGACATTGCGGGTCGGGTAAATCTCTTTGCGCCAGCCGGTGACGAGGCCCAGATTTGGGTCATCATCTAGCGCGGCAGAGCCTTTGGCGATCCAACCAGCGGCCACGGCGCAGTCGCCATCGACAAATTGCACATAGGCGGGCAGGCCTTGGGCGCGTAGGGCGTCAAAGCCAGCGTTGCGGGCGCGGGCGGCGGTGAAAGGTGATGATTGATCGAGCCTCACCACCTCGGCCCCGACAGAGGCAGCAAAGCGGATTGAGCCGTCAATCGAGCCCGAATCAACGTAGATCAGCCTGTCAGTTTGGCCTTTGAGCGAGGTCAGGCACCGTTCAAGGCGCGCGCCCTCATTGCGGCCAATAACCACCGCGGCCACGTCATGGCGCGGCGCATTCATGGGGCGGGCTCAATTGCTGGCATCGGCGCTGGGCGTTTGGCCAAGCTGGGCTGGCTTGGGTCCATGGTCGCGGCAAACAGGCTGGCCAAGCGGGCAGCTTCGACCTTTAGCTCAAAGTCGGCGCAAACCTTGGCCCGGCCTGACGCGCCCATCTCGGCGCGCGGCGCGTCTGGGTGCAGCATGATCATAATCGCCTCGGCCAAAGCAGCCGCATCGCCGGGGGCAACCAATATGCCGTTGGTCTTGTTTTCAACCAGCTCGCCAACACCGCCGACAGATGTGGCGATAACCGGCACGGACGCCGCCATGGCCTCCATCAACACTACCGGCACGCCCTCAGCAAAGCTGGGCAACACGAGGCAGTCGGTGTCCTCAAGGGTTTTGGCCACTGCCGTCTGGCTCTGATAGCCGACGAAGCTGAGCGATGGGCTCAGGCCTAACTGGCGGGCTTCGGTCTCAAGGGCCATGCGTTCCGGGCCGTCGCCTATAAGCGTCAAGTGCAGATCAGGCTGGGTTTTGAGCGCAATTTGCAGGGCTTCAAACAGCACGGGTATGCCCTTTACCGCCGCCAAACGGCCGACGAAAAGCAGGTTCTTGCCCTGCCGCTGGCCGACGCTGTAACGTGCCGGATCAATGCCGCAATGCACGATATGCAGCTTGCTCCAATGGGCGCGATCCGAGAATAACATGCCCTGCGAGCGGCAAAACTCTGAGATGCAAGCGACAAAGGCAGCCCGCTTGATCTTCTCATCGAGCCGCCAGTGCTCGGGGGCAAAGAAATCATCGGGGCCGTGCATGGTGAATGACCACGAGATACCGGTCAGCTCACCTGTAATCATGGCCACGGTGCAGCTGGCCTTGGCAATATGGTTGTGCAAATGGCGGGCCTTTATGGCCCGCAGATGCGCCGCCAAAACCACGGCTTCGGCAAAATATATCGCCCCAAACAACTTGCCGCGTAGCCCGGCGGGCGCGGTGCGAAAGGCCAGCCAAGCGGCCTTGGCGTAGCGTTTTGGCTCTTTGAGCGCCTCAAAATGAGCGCGCAGGCTAACCATTGGTTTGGCGGTTTGGCGCAGGGTGTTAAACGTGCGCGCCGCCTCTTGCTTTTGCTCCGGTCCGGTATGGTGCTCGGCCCCGGTGCGCCGGATCGAACAGGTCTCGACCTCAAAACCCAACTCGCGCAATGCCGCAACTTCGCGCTGAATAAACGTGTCAGTGGCACGGGGATATTCCCCGGTCAGATAGGCGATCGGCCCGGCTAGATTACTCATGAAATCTCTCCGCTTTGTGCCGCATCCATTGCCGCCTGAAACGACAGTTTGGGCTGCCAGCCAAGCGCATTAAGCTTGGCGTTGGAGTAGCGCGCCGGGGCCATGCGGGCCCGCAGCGTTGGCTGTTTGAACAGGCCGGGCAGACGGCTGCCAATCTTGGGCAGCTTGGCCAGATACGGCCCGGTAAAATCGAGCACCCGCCATGGCAGCGGCAGCACGAGGCGGGGCCAGCCCGCCCGCGTCATCGCCTGAATATAGGTGCTGCGATCCGGCAGATCATCATCAACGACATTGATGATATCTATGTTAGTCGGCGCCGCCTCAGCATTTATCGGCGCAATCGATGTCTCGGCGCCAATCACCAGCGCCTCAGCGCAATGGTCAATATAGGTCAGCGGCAGCTCGCCTGTGCCACCAAGACGCAACAGGGTGTTGCCCTTGCGCAGCCCCAGATGCGCGTTCCATATCCTGCCGGGGCCAAAGATCGCCCCCGCCCGCATGACCCGCAGCTCTTGGCCCGTAGCTTTGGCATGGGCCATCGCCGCGCCCTCTTGGGCCAGTTTGGCCCGCATATAGGCGTCGCGCTGGCGCGGTTGCGGCTCTAGCGGTGAGTGCTCATCAATGGTGCCATACTTTGCTGGCGCAGCGTAGACCGACATTGAGCTGACAAGCACCAGCCGGGCCGGGTGCTGCTCTAACGCGGCTAGCAAGTTGAGCGTTGCGCCCAGAGTGTCACGCGCCTGATCTGCGGCATCGGGCGACAAAGTGGCCGCCGCATGGATAACCGCATCAACCCCGTCCACGGCGGCAAATGGCGGCGCATCTGCCAGATCAGCGGTAAAGACCTCAACCCCCGGCAAAACAGCGCCTTCAGAGCGAACCAGCGCCCGTACCTTATGCCCGCGCGCAAGCGCCGCTTCAGTACAGGCCCGGCCCAAAAAGCCGTTCGCCCCGGTGATTAATATTGTCAAAGCGCCCATGGCATTGGCTCCATAGCACTGCAAGTTGTGGTCATCTCTTGGTCGCCTCCGGCCTGAACCGCCAGTGTCACCTCGGTCAAATGCACAGCGTAAGCGCCCGACAACCGCGACACGCGCCCCGCCGCTATCGCACCCAGCATCTCAGCCGGACCAAGCGCAAAGTTCATAGACGCAGCCCCCCAGCGCGGCAAATGCGGATGGGTCTCGCCCTTGATCTTGACCTTGCGGCCAATCGGCAGCTCAAGCAACCGACGTCGAATAACCTTGCGCTTATACAGCCGAACCGGCGCGCCATTATCCCATGCACGCGGCATTTCCAAAACACCCGTGTCACCGATCACCCGAATACGGTGATCATGCGGTGCGACAATAGAACAGGTCAGCCGGGCCACAGGCCCACCTTCAAACCACAGCACGGCCACAGCAAAGTCAGGCGCCGCATCAGTGACCCCCAGCTTGTCGGGCAACACCGTCGCGGGCACCGAGGCCACCCGCGTCACCGCGCCAAACATCGCGATCAGCCAGCTGAGATAATAGCCCGCATGTTCCAGCGTGCAGCCAGTGCGAAACTCATCGACCACCGGCCAGGGCGCGCCGCTCTCGCTGGCCCACATCTCAAGCGGGGCCTGAGGGATAAACCCATCATCCAGCTCCGCATAGATCAGCCTCGGCGTGCCAGCATGCCCGTCGCGCACGGCTTTAGCCAGCGTCTGCGCGGCCTGCGACAGCACAGATGACGGCGCACTGGCCAGCTGTAGCCCCTTGGCCTGCGCCAAAGCGTTCAGTTCAACCGCATCTTTCAGCGCCATTGTCATCGGTTTTTCTGACCAGACGTTAAACCCAGCCTCAAGCGCGCTGCGTATCACGCCCGCATGCTCGGTCGGGTTGGTCAGGTTCACGATCAGGCTGTTTTTGGGCGTTACCGCATAGGCCGCTTTTAAGCTCGGCAGGGCGGCAATGCCCCAATGCGTGCAAAAAGCCGCCATTCGTGCCGTATCGTTATCAAACGCGCCATGGACACATATCTCAGGATGAGCGGCAAAAGAACGCATATACAGGTCGGCGACAAAACCGCAGCCAATAAGCGTGACGCCTGACCCAACCTGTTCATTATTACTATCTACGTGGTGTTTCATGCAGGCTTGCTCAAAATAACATTCATGGCAGTCAAATATTTCTTTCGCCATGCTATGGCCCTAAAGGATGGCAATACTTTGACCTGTAGGACGGATCAAATTGGAATGTTGCTTGCAGGCTCGCAATTTGCGGGTTTGATGGGCAGGGGAAATGTACTGGCTTTTTAGCCGGGAAGAGCCTGAAAAGGCTGAGAAGGACCTGCAAAAGGTCGAGAAGGACCCGAAGGTCGAGAAGGGCCCGAAGGTCGAGAAGGGAACGTGTCGTGGAGTTTAAGGCAGCGGGCATTAGCTTTGCAGTCAATATGAGAAGTGCGGAGCAATTGCACCGACAGGTCGCTCAGCGCCTTGCGCAGGGGCGCGGCTTTGCTCTGGCCACGCTTAACCTTGATCACCTGGTCAAGTTGCGCAATGACGCAAAATTTGCCGTGGCCTATAGCGCCCAAGATCTGGTGACAGCTGACGGCAACCCTATTGTCTGGGTCAGCAAAATGGCAGGCACGCCGGTTGAGCTGCTGCCGGGCTCTGACCTTATTATTCCGCTATGCGAAATCGCCCAAGCCGAAGGCGTGGCGATTGGCTTGGCTGGCTCTAACCAAGCCAGCTTAGAGCAGGCCGCAACCGAGCTGCAAAAGCACGTGCCGGGGCTGATGGTCGCCTCAAAGATCGCACCGCCAATGGGGTTTGACCCCAGCAGCGACGCGGCGGCTGAGCTGTTGCAATCAATGGCCGATAGCGGTGCGCGGCTGATTTTCATTGCCCTTGGCGCGCCAAAGCAAGAGCTGCTGGCTGCACGCGGCCGGGCCCTGTTGCCCAATATTGGCTTTGCCTCCATTGGCGCTGGGCTCGACTTTTTGTCAGGCCAGCAACGGCGCGCGCCCAGCTGGGTGCGCCGCATTGCCATGGAGTGGCTCTGGCGGATGATGTCCGACCCCCGCCGCTTGGCCAAACGATATTTCTTCTCAGCCCTGATCTTGCCGGGCCATATGCTGCGCGCCTTTTGGGTGCGGGTCGCCGGTTAGCCCAGCTTTCGGGCAGGCCGCTTGGCCACCAGCCGCAGCTTCTCTGCAATCCGGCGTTTGAGCGATGCATGCGGCGGGATCTCACAGTCCATTTCCCATGTCGTGCCATTCAGCGTCGGGTCATCCATGAGCGCCAGTTCGGCCCCCCAATGGGCAGATGTCGCCGGATCTAGCCCATCAGCAATGCCCATCTGGGTTTTGAGCATGCCGGGCATCCAATCATTGATGACAATATTGTCGAACCGATCCTGAAGATCGGCGACCAAAGCCCGCGTAAATATCCGCGCAGCACCCTTGGATACCGAATAGGCCGCAGAGCCGGGCAGCGGGGCAATATCGGCAAATGTCGCTACATTCATGATCCGGCCCTGTCCGGCCGCAACCATGTCTTTGAGCGCCTCAGAGCTGCAACTGGCCAGCCCGCCAAGGTTAACCGCCACGGTTTGCATAAAGCTGTCGCCGGTCTCATCAAGAAAGTCGCGCCGCGGGTAGAGCGCTGCATTATTGATCAGCCGTCGCACCGGCCCGCCCCAGGCGCGCGCCTGAGAAAAGGCCGTGGCCACTTGCGCCGGGTCGGCAATATCGCATTGCACCGGCAAGAACCCGTCGCCCGCCAGCGCCGCCGTCTCGGCCAGCGC
>JAESRD010000112.1 GCA_016764835.1 Paracoccaceae bacterium
CAATCTGCTGCGGCGCATGGGGTTGGCGATCAGATCCATGCGGTCACCTGCGATGTCTCGGATTGGGGTCAGGTCACTCGGGCTGTCAGTGACACTGATGTGATCTGGCAGGCTTTTGTCGCCATCCTGCCCGTGCGCACGGTTGGCGTTATGGGCGACGGACGCACATATGATTTCGCCTGTGCTTTGCGGGCCGTGACATCTGTTGACGGCATGACCGCCGATTACTACCCTTTCACCCATGAGTTTCTGGGCGAAACCGCGACCCGGATCATAAACGAGGTGCAGGGCATTAATCGGGTGACCTATGACATCACCTCAAAGCCCCCCGGCACGATTGAATGGGAATGAGCCGTAAGGCAGGTTTGATTGAGACATGAGCCGTAAGGCAAGTTTGATTGAGACATGAGCCGTGAGGCAAGTTTGATTGAGACATGAGCCGTAAGGCTCAATAAATTGGAAACAAGATGAGCAAAGTTCACCTAAGCGGCACGCTGACCTGTAGCCAAGACGACCTTGAAATGTTGACCGAAGCGGTCAAACTTCATGTTGAACTAACCCGCGCCGAGCCCGGCTGTGAGCGGTTTGAGGTTGTCCAATCGCCCGATAATTCTTGTGTTTTTAATGTGAATGAAACCTTCGCCGACGCTGCCGCTTTTGAGGCACATCAAGCCCGCACCCGTGCATCGGCATGGTGGGGCAAAACCCAGCATATCGCGCGTGATTTTACAATGACCAACGACTAGTCAGCCCAACCAAAACAGAGACATATCATAATGCAATATCCGCCCATCCAAGCGCAGTCATCAGCTATGCGCGGTGCTGTGTGGATGTTTGGCGCTGTTGCCAGCTTTACGGTTATGGCGCTGGCCGGACGGGCGGCGGTGACCCAGCTCGACACGTTTGAGATCATGCTTTACCGCAGCCTGATGGGCATTGTCATTGTCATGGGTATCGCTACCGCCCGCGGCCAGTTGAGTGCGGTAAGGGTCGACAGATTACCGCTGCATTTTGCCCGAAACATAGCGCATTTTGCCGGTCAGAACCTGTGGTTCTTTGCCCTTGCCAGTATCCCGCTTGCCCAAGTCTTTGCGCTCGAATTCACCACGCCGATCTGGGTGATCTTGTTGGCGCCGTTTATCGTAAAAGAACGGATCACGGCCATTGGTCTGGTCGCTGCGGCTTTGGGCTTTATCGGCATCATGCTGATCGCCGACCCCGACCCGGCCAACCTGTCTGCCCCTATCATTGCCGCCGCTGCGGCTGCGGTATTCTTCGCGCTGACCGCGCTGTTTACCCGCCGCCTGACCCAAAACCAAAGCGTGCTGACCATCTTGATCTGGCTCACGATAATGCAGGCAGGTTTCGCACTTATTTGTGCGGGCTATGATGGTCAGATAGCGCTGCCCAACCGCGTCACCCTGCCCTATCTTGTGCTTATTGGCTGCGCCGGACTCACCGCTCATTTTTGCCTGACCAAGGCGCTGTCATTGGCCCCGGCCAGCATCGTCATGCCGATCGACTTTGTCCGACTGCCGATCATCGCCGTGCTTGGCATGTTATTTTATGATGAGCCGCTTAATGGCTGGATCTTCATTGGCGCAGTGCTGATTTTCAGCGGAAACTGGCCCAATATGTATTATTCCAACAAAAACCGGTAGTTTGCCGCCGTGCCAGCAAGGCACAATAATGTAACGCCACGGCACGTTTTGGCAAAACCACACAGAATAATTTGACCCAGAGCAATACTATTGCCTACAAATATAGCAGGAAATAATACAATGGGGACGAACATGAAACGCGCAGTCTTAATGACTTTGCCCGCCATATTGGCAGCTGCCCCGGCTTTGGCCGGCGGACTTGACCGGTCGGGTCAGGGGATCGACATAATTTTTGAAGCAGGCAACCGGGTTGAATTAAGCTTTGGCAATATCATGCCATCGGTGACCGGCAATATCGGCGGTGTCGTCGATTCTGGCTCAGTCGCACCTGATTACTTTGCCACATCGGTGAGCATCAAAACACAGATCAACGAGGCGCTGTCATTTGCTCTGATCATTGATCAGCCCTTTGGCGCATCGGTTGACTATTCGGGTGCCTCAGCAGGCTATCCGGTTGATGCAGTGGCCGAGCTGACCAGCACCGGCATCACCGCATTGGTTAACTACCGTATCGGCGACCGTATCAGTGTTCATGCTGGCGCGCGCATGGTCTCCATGCAGGGCGAGCTGATAACTGGCGGCAGCACAATTGATTTTGCCTCTGATAGCGGCACAGGTTTTGTCGTCGGTGGTGCCTATGAGATCCCCGATATCGCGCTGCGCGCAGCTCTGGCCTATAGTTCTGCTATTGATCTAAGCCATGTGACTACAGCCGCTGGCGGCTTGGCTGATTTGGGGGCAACAAACTATTCGTTGCCACAATCGATCAACCTTGATCTGCAAACCGGCATCGCTGCCAACACATTGCTGATGGCCTCAGTGCGCTGGGTAGACTGGACCGAGACCGACATCAACATCGGCCAGACCGGCGACGATCTTATCGATTATACCAGCGACACCATCACCTACACTTTGGGCGTGGGCCGCAGGTTTTCTGACGTTTTGTCAGCCGCTGTGAGCGTGTCATATGAAGCCTCGACCGGCGAGGAGCAATCTAACCTGTCGCCAACAGACGGCAAGTTTGGCATCACCCTTGGTGGCACATATACGATCGGTGCGGCCGATATTACCGCCGGTGTCAGCTATAATTGGCTGGGCGACGCGGTTGCCGAGATAACCAGTGCTGATTTCAACGACAACACCGCTTTGGCAGTTGGCATCAAAATCGGCTACAGCTTCTAAGAGCGCGTGATATAACAGTTAAAGGCCTCGCAACTTGCGGGGCCTTTTGCTTTGGCGCGCAATACCGCTGGCAACCAGCGCATTGGCCCGCTAGGCAGAGTTATGATTTATAACAGCGCATCACAGTGGCACGGCGCAAAGCAAAAGCGGGTTCTGCTTTTTGCAATGTCCGGGCTGGGCAAGACCCATCTCAGCCAAATGCTGCGCGAAAGCGGTGACTGGTTTCACTACTCGGTCGACTACCGGATTGGCACCCGCTACATGGGCGA
>JAESRD010000113.1 GCA_016764835.1 Paracoccaceae bacterium
CCCGCTTGGGTTGGCCCTGCGCGCGGCGGGCGAAAACCCTTCAGCCGTTGCCGCCCAAGGGCTCTCCGTCAGCGGCATCCGCATCGGAGCCGTTGTCTTTGGCAGCGGTCTCATGGCTGTCGGCGGCGCATTCCTCACTATGTCAGCCTTCAACTCGTTCTTCTTTGAGATGGTCAATGGGCGCGGCTGGATCTGCATTGCCTTGGTTGTGTTCGGCTCTTGGAAACCTTGGAAAACCTTGGTCGGCGCAATCCTCTTCGCCGCCTTCGATGCGCTGCAAATCCGCGTGCAACAAACTGACTTAGGCGCAGATATCCCTTACCAAGTATTCCTGATGATGCCTTATATTTTGTCGATCCTCGCACTGGTGCTTATGTCGCGCCGGGCCGAGGTGCCTGCTGCACTTATGGTGCCATTCAACAAAGGGGAGCGCTGATGTTTGATCTTATCGTAAAGGGCGGCACGCTGCCCGATGGAAGCCGCGCCGACATTGGCATTACCGGCGAAAAGATCACCGCCATTGGCCAGCTCAACGCTACGGCGGCCAAAACGGTCGATGCCAGCGGCTGCCTCGTCAGTCCGCCCTTTGTCGACCCGCATTTTCACATGGATGCGACCTTGTCCTATGGCACACCGCGCATCAATGCGTCGGGCACTTTGCTCGAAGGTATCGGCCTTTGGGGCGAGCTAAAGGCGGTGATGACCCAAGAAGAGGTGCGCGACCGCGCGCTGGCTTATTGCGACTGGGCCGTCTCGATGGGCCTCTTGGCCATCCGCTCCCATGTCGATGTTTGCGACGATAGGCTCTTGGGCGTCGAGGCTCTGTTGGAGGTCAAAAAGATAGTAGCGCCCTATATTGACCTACAGCTCGTCGCCTTCCCGCAGGACGGATTTTACCGTGACCCAACCGCACAGGCCATCACAATCCGCGCGCTGGATATGGGGGTCGATGTTGTCGGCGGTATCCCGCATTTTGAACGGACCATGGCCGAAGGCGCCGCCTCGGTCACCGCCCTATGCGAGATTGCGGCTGCGCGCGGGTTGATGGTCGATATGCACTGCGACGAGACCGATGACCCGATGTCACGCCATATTGAAACCCTCGCCTACGAGACCCAGCGTCTTGGGTTGCACGGCCGGGTCGCCGGGTCTCATCTGACCTCAATGCATTCGATGGACAATTACTATGTCTCGAAACTGCTGCCGCTGATCGCCGAAGCGCAGATAGCCGCAATCCCTAACCCCTTGATAAACATAGTTCTTCAAGGGCGGCATGACACATATCCCAAGCGGCGCGGCATGACCCGTGTTAAAGAACTGCTCGCTGCAGGGGTGCGGGTTGGCTGGGGCCAAGACTGCGTCATGGACCCGTGGTATTCGCTCGGCACCGCCGATATGCTCGATGTTGCCTTCATGGGGCTACATGTGGCGCAGATGACCAGCCCCGACGAGATGCGCCAATGTTTTGAGATGGTGACCACGCAAAACGCCGCCATTATGGGTTTGCAAGATTACGGCCTGCATGTTGGCGCAAAAGCATCGCTCGTGGTGCTCGATGCGGGTAACCCGATTGAGGCGCTGCGGCTGCGGCCCGACAGGCTGGCGGTTATTGCGCGCGGCAAGGTGATTTCATCCAAGGCCCGTAATGATGCGCGGCTTGATCTGCCGGGCCGGCCCGCCAGTGTTAGCCGTCGGCATCCCGCACATTCTAGTTAGATAAGCGCTGCGGCCTCTAGTGCCAGCGGTGATAACCCGTGACCATCCTCTTTGGCGGCGGCTTGTAGGTCGCGGCGCATTTGCATGGTCCAAAACTCAACCAAATGTGCGGCAACAAGGCCCGATTTGTCACCCTTTGGCTGGGTCTCAAAGAACGTGGCGATTTGGTTCGCCATGCGGGTAAGTTTGCTTGCGTTACTGGACATGTGGCCCCCCAAATACTCTATGCGGATGAGAATAAAGCCGGATCGCCCCGGCCTCGCGGCTGGCAATGGTGATCCCCGCCGCCTGTGCATTGCGCACGGCCAAAGCCGTTGGCGCAGACACGGATACGATGATCCGCGCGCCAATAGCATGGGTCTTTTGCACCATCTCTACAGATATGCGGCTGGTCAACAGCACAGCGCCTTTGGCGGCGGCGATGCTAGAACAGGAGCCAGTTTGGGGCCCAGTGCGGGCCAGCGCGCCCGCCAGTTTATCTAGCGCATTATGGCGGCCCACATCTTCGCGCACGGCGGTAATCTGAGCCTGCGCATTGAGCAGCCCGGCGGCGTGTACCGCACGGGTCTCGTCATGCAGCGGCTGGCTGTTGCGCAGGGCATCTAGCCCGCCGAGTAGCTGGTCGGCGCTAAAGCGGGCATCATTGTCGGGCAGGGGCGGCAGGACGCGTATCACCTCGGCCAATGAGTCGATCCCGCATAGCCCGCAGCCAACCGGCCCGGCCATGGTCCGCCGCCGTTTGGCCAGCGCCTCGGCCCGCAGCTCAGGCAGCCAAAGCCGGGCCTCTATGCCGCCTTCATGGCTGACAATCTCAACTTCGCCCGCCTCATCTGGCGAAGCAATGCCCTCGGTCAGCGCGAAGCCAATGGCAAAGTCTTCAAGGTCCGCAGGGGTGGCCATCATCACCGCATAAGTCGAGCCATTATAGACCAGAGCCACCGGCACTTCCTCGGGCAAAGCCCGCTCGGCGGCAACGCCGCTGGGCGAAACCGTGGCCAAGAGGATCGAAGCCGCGCGGCTCATTCGGCAGCCGGTAGAATACGGCGCGCCCGGCTGGCCTGCGCGGCATAGGTTTCTTGCCAATCTTCCGGCCCGTTTGAGGGCGATATTTGTACCGCTGTCACCTTATATTCTGGACAATTCGTCGCCCAGTCCGAGAAGTCGGTTGTGACAACATTAGCTTGGGTCGAAGGGTGGTGGAAGGTGGTATAAACCACGCCCGGTGCGACCCGGTCAGTGATCTTGGCCCGCAATGACACCTCGCCAGAGCGTGATGTCAGCCGCACAAATGATTTCTCATTTATGCCTCTGTTTTCAGCATCTTGCGGGTTGATCTCTAGGAAATCCTCATCATGCCAGATCGTGTTCTCGGTCCGCCGTGTCTGCGCGCCCACGTTATATTGTGACAGTATCCGCCCGGTGGTCAGCAGTAGCGGAAACCGCGGCCCGGTGCGCTCATCAGTAGCGACATATTCAGTATGGATGAACTGACCTTTGCCACGGGCAAAGCCGTTAATATGCATGGTCGGCGAGCCGTCTGGGGCGGCGTCATTGCACGGCCATTGCACCGAGCCACGCTCCTCTAGCATCTCGTAGCTGACATTGGCAAAGCCGGGGGTTGTGGCGGCGATCTCGTCCATGACTTGGCTGGGGTGGGTATAGGTCCAGCCGCCCTCCATCGCATTGGCCAAAAGCTGGGTGATTTCCCAATCAGCATAGCCGTTTTTGGGCGCCATAACCTTACGCACCCGGTTGATCCGCCGCTCAGCATTGGTAAATGTGCCGTCCTTCTCAAGGAATGTCGAACCCGGCAGAAACACATGCGCATAGTTCGCGGTCTCATTGAGAAACAAGTCCTGCACGATCACGCATTCCATGGCCGCCAGGCCCGCCGCGACATGCTTGGTGTCAGGGTCTGACTGCAAGATATCTTCGCCCTGCACATAGAGGCCCTTGAACCGGCCCTCGACCGCTTC
>JAESRD010000114.1 GCA_016764835.1 Paracoccaceae bacterium
AATGGGGCTATCGCCTTCGATTATCACGGATATTCGCGGCGTGAGAATTTGCTTACTCACTACAGGAACGGCTGGAGCGAGCGTTACGCTGGCTGGAGCGCAAACATCTAAAGAATAGATTTTCCGTTGCTCGAAACCGTCGAATTGAACAAGAGAAACCATCTTGGCTAGCCGTCTTGCTCGTAAATCAGTTGTTGCACGGCACCGGCACCGGCCAGGTAGAGCGTGGTTACCACCAGCCCCCAATGCGCCCAGCTTTCGGGGTGAAAATCGACATAAGCCGCCCAGCCCGCAAAGAAAACCCAGCCGAGCGCCATGGGCAATGTCAGGCTGCGCCAGCGCTCTGTGCGCACAGGATGCACAAACTTGACCGGCAGGAACATGAACGTGGCAAGGGTTGCCACCACAAGCATGATCACCCAAAAATCGGGCCGCAGCGCGAACAGAACCAGCACCGCCATGTTCCAGCAACCCGGAAAGCCAGAGAAGGAATTATCCTTGGTTTTCATGCGTGTATCGGCAAAATACAGCGCGCTGGCAAAGGTGATGATGATGATCGCTATCCAGCCTGTCCAGCCCGGCAACAGCCCGGATTTGAACAAAGCATAAGCCGGGACAAAAACATATGTCAGATAATCAATGATCAGATCGAGCAAGACGCCGTCAAAGATAGGCGCATTGGTTTTGACATCATAGCGCCGGGCCAGCGGGCCATCTATGCCATCAACAAAGAAGGCGACAACCAGCCATAAAAACATCAGTTCCCATTTGTTTTCAACCGCGGCCAACATGGCCAACATGGCAAAAACCGCGCCGCTTGCAGTGAGCAGATGCACCAAAAGGGCTTTATGGGTGATTTTCATAAATCACTCATGACTCAATGCGCCGGGAGGGGCAACCGCGCTGTTAGTCAGCGCGCGGATGGCTGGCCTCATAGACCTCCATCAACCGGGCGGTATCGACCGCAGTGTAGCCCTCGGTTGTGGACAGTGAGGCATGGCCGAGCAGCTCTTGGATCATCCGCAGATCACCGCCCGCTGCCAGCAGATGCGTGGCAAAGGAATGGCGCAAAGCATGTGGCGTGGCGGTAGAGGGCAGGCCAAGCTGGGCCCGGGCCCGCTCCATTGATTTTTGGATCACACGCGGCGACAGCTTGCCACCTCGTGCACCGCGAAACAACGGCGCAGTTGCCTCGACAGGCCAAGGCGACAGCTTGATATAGCTGGCCACGGCGTCGCGGGCGGCAGGGATAACCGGGACGATCCGCTCCTTGTCGCCCTTGCCCAAGATCACCAGCACTGGCGGCAGCGGCGTGTCAGCGCCGGTAAGTGACAAAGCCTCAGATATGCGCAGCCCGCAGCCATAGAGCAGGGTGACCACGGCGACATCACGCGCCGCTTGCCAGCTATCCATCGCTTGCAGCTCGACTGTCTCGATCATGGCTTTGGCGGCGTCTATGGCCAGCGGACGGGGGAGCTTCTTGCGAAACTTGGGCGAACGGGCGCTCATTACGGCCGTGGCGTCAAACCCTTCGCGGTCTGACAGCCAGCGGATAAAGCCTTTTACCGCCGATAGGCTACGCGCCAGTGAGCGCGATGACAGCCCGCGGCCGCGTTCATGCGCCATCCATGCGCGCATGTCTGAAACGGATAGCCGCGCGAGGGGGGCGGTGCCGGTGCTGCCGCCCAGATGGGTGCTGACAAAGGCCAAAAAGCCCAAAAGGTCGGTTTGATAGGCGGTGATCGTGTTCTCCGCCGCACCCAAAACTGCGCGCTGACTGTCGAGCCATGCTGCCAGTGCCGTGGTCATCGCCGGTGATATCGCGGTGAGGGGGTTGGGCTGGGCCATTGCGGCCTAGTCGGTCAGCCAGCGGCGCATGCTGCGTTCAAAGACACCGGCAAAGAAGCCCAAGAGATCAGTGCCTTGCTGCGGTGAAAACTGGTGCGGATCTTCAGCGCCCATAGCCAACATGCCCGGCAAACGGCCCGGCCCAAGGTCGAGCTTCAGTAGCGCTTCCGAGCGGATATAGGTGGCCTTGTCGCCGTAAACGGCGGTATCGTCGGTCTGCATCTGGCGCAGGGTAACTTGGCGGGCGGGCACATTGCGGCCACGGGTAATATAGCGGTCGGTAAAACCCGGCTCGGCAATGCTCAGCACGGGGCTGGTTTTCTCAACGGCTTGGGCATCGTCATCGGCAGTTGTCTCAAGCACCAACCGCATGGCATCAACCCGCAAGATATCGGCGACTTCGCCGCCCAGCTCGGCCAGAAAGCTTTCAAACTCGGTGGTATCAAGCATGCGCAGAATCGCGCGGTGTACCTGATTGGTACCGGCGAGGTTCTCATAGGCTGCGGCAATCACCGAGCGGTGGGTGTCTTCTAGCCGATCAAGCCGGCCCTCAAGCCGCTCCATGGCAATGCCACGCAGATCAACAATATTGCTGCCCATCGACTTTTCATTTGCCGCGACCAGCGCGCGCATAATGTCTTTGTCTTCAAGAAGCATTTCGGGGTCGGAAATCAACTGGTCACGGATGCCCGCGTCCATCAGGGGATTACTGCTCATGCCATCACTCTTTTTGTCTTTTGCTACCTGTAGCAGAGCGGGCGGACGCTGGCATGTGGTTTTTGGCGCTGGGCAGGTCTGTGCCTAAAAGTGTGGCCCGGAGGATTCACAAAGAGGATTCACAAAAGCCCGCCGCTCTAATGCAGAGCCGCGGGCTTTGGCGTTGGTTCAATCGTTTGGTTTTTACAGAATGCTCTGCCCGGTCTTGGCCCAGTCTTTCATAAACTGGTCGAGGCCCTTTTCGGTCAGCACATGGTTGACCATGGCTTTAATCACATTTGGCGGGGCCGTGACGACATCAGCGCCGATCTTGGCACATTCGGACACGTGATTGGCGTTGCGAATAGAGGCGGCGAGGATCTGGGTCTCGAAGCCGTAATTGTCATAGATGGTGCGGATATCGGCGATCAGGTCGAGCCCGTCGATATTGATATCATCAAGACGGCCAATGAAGGGCGAGATGAATGTCGCACCGGCTTTGGCGGCCAGCAGGGCTTGGTTGGCTGAGAAACAAAGTGTGACATTGACCATACGGCCTTCGCCCGACAGAACCTTACAGGCTTTCAGGCCGGCCCATGTCAGCGGCACTTTAATGGCGATATTGGTGGCAATCTTGGCCAGCTCGCGGCCCTCGGCAATCATGCCATCAGCGTCGAGTGCGACTGTCTCAGCCGAAACCGGACCGTCAACCATTTCGCAAATCTCAGCGGTGACTTCTTTAATGTCGCGGCCAGATTTCATAATGATCGACGGGTTGGTGGTGACACCATCAACCATGCCGAGATCATTCAGCTCGCGGATTGCGTCTATTTCGGCGGTATCAACAAAAAATTTCATATTATGCTCCGGGTGGCTCACAGGGGTTGGCGATGTTTGCGCTAGCGTTTACCTCAAAGAGGCGGGGGCGCAAACCCCCAAGGAGATGCAAATGCCTCCAAAAGGACGGTAATGCCCCGAGAGGACGCAATGGACGAACAGTTTTTTCAGCAGGGTGAAGTTGTCGGCGTGCTGACAACCCAGCCGCTCGACCGTTTGCTCGATTACCGCGCGCCTGAGGGCGGCTGCATGATCGGCGCGCTGGTTGAAGTACCGCTTGGCCCGCGCAAGGTGCTGGGCGTGGTTTGGGGCGTGGGGCAGGGCGGCTACGAGCGTTCCAAACTGCGCGGTGTCTATCAAGTTCTTGATGTGCCGCCCTTGCGCGGCGAGATGCGGGCCTTTCTGAGCAAAGCGGCTGATTATACGCTGACGCCAATGTCGGCCATGTTGCGGCTGGCTTTGCGCGCGCCGGGCTTGGGCCAACCTGCCTCAATGCGGCGTATTTACCGGCTGGGTGAGGGCGCGCCGTCGCGCCGGACCGATGCGCGCGACCGTGTGCTGGGTGTGCTGCGCGACTATGGCGGGCTGGCATTCACGCTCAAAGAGCTGGCCGATGCGGCGGATACCAGTGCGTCGGTGATCAAGGGTCTGGTCAAACAGGGTGTGGTGCTTGAGCATGAAGCCCCGCGTGACAGTGCCTTTGCCCGGCTCGACCCGAACTACGGCGCGCTAGAACTGACGGCAGACCAGCAGGCGGCGGCTAAAGTGTTGCGCCAAGATGTGGCCTCGGGCGCTTACGGCACCACCTTGCTCAAAGGTGTGACTGGCTCTGGCAAAACCGAAGTTTACCTTGAGGCCGTGGCCGAATGCATGGCGCAGGGCCGCCAAGCTTTGGTGCTGCTGCCAGAGATCGCCCTGACCGGCGCCTTCATTACCCGCGTAGAGGAGCGCTTTGGCGCGCTGCCCGCAGAGTGGCATTCTGGCGTGACCCAGACCGAGCGGCGCAGGGTTTGGAAAATGACAGCCGAGGGCAGCGCCCAGCTGATTGTCGGTGCCCGCTCGGCGTTGTTTTTGCCGTTTGCCAACCTCGGTCTGATCGTCGCTGATGAAGAACATGATACTTCTTATAAGCAAGAAGACGGCGTGCTGTATTCGGCCCGTGACATGGCCGTGCTACGGGCCTCTTTGTGCAAAGCCCAAGTTATTTTGGCCTCGGCCACCCCGTCGCTGGAGAGCTGGGCCAATGCCGAGGCGGGCAAATATAAGCGGCTAGACCTAAAGGCCCGTTTTGGTCCGGCGGTGCTGCCGGTTATGCGGGCCATTGATATGCGCAATGAGAAGCTGCCCAGCGGCCGCTGGATATCGACGACATTGCAAAAGGCCATCACCCTGCGCATTGAAAAGGATGAGCAGGCACTGCTGTTTATCAACCGGCGCGGCTTTGCCCCGGTGACGCTGTGCCGGGCATGTGGTGAGCAAATTGCCTGCAAACAATGTGATGCGCGGATGGTTGAACACCGGTTTCTTAAGCGGATGATGTGCCACCAATGCGGCGAGACCACGCCAATGCCAGAGGAATGCCCCAGCTGCCAAGTCGTTGGCAAGCTGGCCCCGGTCGGCCCCGGTATTGAGCGGCTGGCCGAAGAGGTGGCTGAGCTGTTCCCCGATGCGCGGCTTGCTGTGCTGTCGTCTGATCTGTTTGGCTCGGCCCGCGCGCTAAAAGCCAAGATCGAAGAGATCGCCGAGGGTGGGGCTGACATTATTCTTGGCACTCAGCTGGTGGCCAAGGGTCATAACTTCCCCAAGCTAACGCTGGTGGGCGTGATCGACGCAGACCTTGGCCTGCAAGGCTCTGACCTACGCGCGGCTGAACGGACGTTTCAACTGATGCGCCAAGTGGCGGGTCCGGCCGGGCGGGTTGATACGCCGGGCGAGGCATTGTTGCAGACCTATCAGCCAGATCATGCGGTGATCAGGGCGATCTTGTCGGGCGACGAAGAGCGCTTTTGGCAGACCGAGGCCCGCGAGCGCCGGGCCGCCGGGGTGCCGCCCTACGGCCGCATGGCTGGCATTGTGCTGTCCTCGCCTGACGTTCAGGCCGTGTTTGACCTTGGCGCTTATTTGGCCCGCAATGACGCACCTTTGCGCAAGATCGGGGCCAAGGTTTACGGGCCTGCGCCTGCGCCAATCGCCCGGATACGGGGGCGTCACCGCGTGCGCTTGCTGGTCACGGCAGAGAAGAACGCGCCATTGCAAGCGGCGCTGAGCCAATGGGTCGGCGGGCTAAAGCTGCCGACAAACCTGCGGCTGGCAATAGATATAGACCCGCAGAGCTTTTACTAGCCTAACTTAACCAAGCTGGGCCCGCTCTGGGCATTCGCCCCGTTAGGGCGTATGGCCGGTTTATGACCGCCATTTCTATTCATGACACCGCCTCGTTGCCCCGATGGCGTCGCCCTATTGCGCTGCTATTCCTTGTCGCCGTGGCCATGCCAATCGCCTTCAACACCTGGGCGGCTTTGCTCAATAACTTTGTTATTGAAATGGCTGACTTTGATGGCGCCGACATTGGCCTGCTGCATACATTGCGCGAAATACCCGGCTTTTTGGCCGTTGGTGTCATCGCGCTGATGATGTTCATGCGTGAGCAAACCATTGGCTTGGTGGCTTTGGCCATGATGGGCGTGGCCACGGCCGTCACCGCCTTTTTCCCGTCTATGGGCGGGATATTGACCATCACCATGCTGTCATCGATCGGCTTTCACTATTTCGAGACCATCAACCAGTCGCTACAACTGCAATGGATAGATAAGGCCAAGGCCCCGCAAATGATCGGCTGGCTGATGGCCGCCGGCTCTGCGGCCACTTTTGTGGCCTATCTGGTGATCGTGCTGACATGGGAGCGGCTCGGCCTGTCCTATTCCTTTGTCTATCTGCTCTCAGGCGGCATCACTTTTGCCATTGCCGTGTTTTGCCTTTTTGCTTACCCGCAATTCGCCTCGCCGCATCCGCAAACCACAAAGCTGGTGCTGCGCCGCCGCTACTGGCTCTATTATGCGCTGCAGTTCATGGGCGGGGCACGGCGGCAGATATTTGTCGTCTTTGCCGGGTTTATGATGGTCGAGAAGTTCGGTTATTCGGTTCACGAACTGACCACGCTCTACCTCGTGAACCTTGTCGTCAACATTGTCTTCGCGCCATTGGTAGGCCGGGCCATAACGGTCAAAGGCGAGCGGGCGGCGCTGCTGTTTGAATATTCCGGCCTGGTGCTGGTGTTCTTGGCCTATGGTGGCATCTATGCCTTTGGCTGGTCCGCCGCGCTGGCCTCGGTTTTGTTCGTGCTCGACCATATGTTTCTAGCGCTGTCCTTGGCCCGCAAAACCTATTTCCAAAAAATCGCCGACCCAGCCGACATTGCCCCTACCGCGGCGGTGTCCTTCACCATCAACCATATTGCGGCAGTGTTCCTGCCGGTCATGTTGGGGCTTTTATGGCTGACCTCGCCGGGGGCGGTGTTCATATTGGCCGCTATCATGGCGGCTGTGTCGCTGGCTCTTGCCGCACTCGTGCCGCGCCACCCCGCGCCGGGCAATGAAACAAAGTTAAGCCGGCGCATCGCCGCATAGCAAATATAGAAAACAAGGAGCGGCCCCGATGGTCACTTATAGTGCAATGACGATACTCGACGGGATCGACCCGGCCATTAAGCTGGCCGATGCGATGCAAGCGCTCGACCCGGCCCCCTATGCGGTCGGTCATTTCGAGATCGAAGACGGCTCAAACAAATGCGAAGTCGGGGCGCATTTTCTTGAGCGGCCAGACCCGGCCGGGCTGGCGCTGCTGGCGGTCATGCACGGCGCGCGTGACTTTACTGTCTCTGAAGTGCCAGAGATCGACTGGGTCAGCAAAGTGCAGCGCGATCTGCCGCCCGTGGTGGCCGGGCGCTTCTTTGTTTATGGCAGCCATGACGCCGACAAAGTGCCCGCCGGTTGTGAGCCACTGCTGATCGAGGCAGCTATGGCCTTTGGTACCGGCCATCACGGCACCACGCTTGGCTGTCTGCGCGCGCTAGACCGTTTGCTGGGCCAGGGCGTGGCAGCCAAGAAGGTTGCCGATATCGGCTGTGGCACGGCGGTGCTGGCCATGGCTGCGGCTAAGGTCTGGCCGCAAACAGTGATCGCCAGCGATATTGATGAAGTCGCGGTGGACGTGGCTTTGGCCAATGTCAAAGCTAACGGGCTGGAAGGCCGGGTCAATTGTGTCCTCTCGGCCGGGTTCGAAGACCCCCGAGTCGCGGCAGGGGCACCATATGATCTTATTTTCGCCAATATTCTTAAGGCACCGCTCATAAATTTGGCACCTTCAATGGGCTTGAGCACCGCGCCTGCGGGCTATGTGATCTTGTCCGGGCTCCTTAATGAACAGGCAAATGCGGTGTTAGCGGCTTATAAACAAGAGGGTTTTGAGCTGACCCATGCAGAAGAAGTTGGTGAATGGTCAACTCTCACACTAAGAAAGAAATGTGGCAGCCCGCCCTGATTTTGCCACAATTGAACCCTAAACAGTTTGCAGGCGGGGGCCTTGTTTAAGAGTTTGATCATGTCCTTTCCCATTCCTAACTTTGACAACCGTATGCGTAATATCATTCGCAAGCATAAACGCCTTGATATAGGTGCTGTGCGGCGGATGGGCAAAGACGGTTTGGTGACTTTGCAGCCAAAGCGGCGGCTCCCGGCTTTCCCTATTCGGGCACTGTTCCTTTTGGCTCTCGTCGCGGTCATCTTTAAAGCATTTCTAATGGCGCAAATGGGTGTGCAAACCTACACAGCTGAACTGGCTCACCTTAATGTTGGCAGTGCGGCAGAAAAGGTTGGCGCATGGCTTTTGCAGCCTGACGCAGTTTCTTCAATGTTGGCCTCTGGTATGACGAGTATCTTTTTCTGAGTAATAGCTAAAATTTCAATTAAGCATCGGTAAAATTGGGTGGCCTTTCAGGGGCCGCCCTTTTTCGTTTTTAACAAAGTGGTAAGGTTTTGGAGCCGGGTTTCGAAAATAATCAGCCGAACGAATCATGCCGCTTGGCCTTTGTTCGCCTTTTGTGCTAATGCCTTGTTAACGACCTAGAATAGGCGAGGCCGGATGCAGGTGGAGTATAGATGCGGGTAATAGGAATAGATCCCGGATTGCGGGTGATGGGCTGGGGTATTGTCGAGGCTGAGGGCGCAAAGCTGCGCCATATCGCCAATGGCCTGTGCAAATCTGAGGGCAAGGAGCTTGCGCCGCGTTTGCAGTCCTTGTTCCATCAACTCAATGTGGTGTTGGCCGAATATGCCCCCGATGCGGCGGCGGTCGAGCAAACATTTGTGAATGGCAACGGGGCGGCGACGCTCAAGCTGGGCCAAGCCCGTGCCATGGCGCTGTTGGCCCCGGCTGAGGCCGGGTTGGAAGTCGGCGAATATGCCCCCAATGCGGTGAAGAAAGCCGTTGTTGGTGCCGGGCATGCCGATAAAAAGCAGGTTGAGCATATGGTTAGGTTGCAGCTGCCGGGGGTGAAGATCGCCGGAATTGACGCGTCAGACGCGCTGGCGATAGCCATTTGCCATATTCACCACCTGCAATCAGCTGGGCATTTAAATAAAGCACTGGCGCGCGCCCAGCTCGGGCAGGTGCGGGTATGATTGGCCGCATAGCAGGGCAGGTGGTGCATCGGGGGCTCGACCATATCATTATTGATGTGCATGGCGTCGGCTATGTCATCTATGTATCTGATCGTGTATTGGCTGGCTTGCCTGGCCCCGGCCAACCCGCGGCGCTCTGGACTGAGCTGTTGGTGCGCGAAGATGTTTTGCAGCTCTTTGGCTTCCCGACTTTGGTTGAGAAAGAATGGCATAGATTGCTGATTTCAGTGCAAGGCATTGGTGCTAAAGCGGCGCTTGCTATCCTTGGCGCACTTGGCCCTGATGCGCTGGGCCGGGCGATAGCGCTGGGCGACTGGGCGGCGGTGGCCGTGGCCAAAGGCGTTGGCCCCAAAACCGCGCACCGTGTGATCAACGAGCTGAAAGACAAAGCGCCAGCGGTGATGGCGCTGAACGCTGAAGCACCGTTGACGCCAGATGTTGCATCGCTGGTTGAGCCAGATACAGCTGAACCTGCCAAGAAAAAGCCTGCGAGCGGGGCAAAAGCCGCAGCTTTGGCCGAAAGTCTGGCCAAATCTGAGGCGCAAAGCGAGGCGCTCTCGGCACTGACCAATCTTGGCTACGGTCCGGGAGACGCTGCATCGGCTGTGGCCACGGCGATAGACGCGCTGCCAGAGGTCACGACCTCAGCGCTGATCCGCGCGGCATTGCAGCTTTTGGCGCCAAAGGACTAAGCTATGGTAGAGCCAGACCCCGACCTGCGGCCGCAAGTTCTGCCCGATGAGCGCCACGGCGACCGTGACCGTGCGTTGCGTCCGCAAACGCTTGATGATTTTACCGGCCAAGCCGATGCACGGGCCAATCTGCGGGTGTTTATTCAAAGCGCCAAAATGCGCGAAAGCGCGATGGACCATACCCTGTTTCACGGCCCCCCCGGCCTTGGTAAAACCACGCTTGCGCAGATTTTGGCCCGCGAACTTGGCGTTGGCTTTCGCATGACATCAGGCCCGGTGCTGGCCAAAGCCGGTGATCTGGCTGCCATTTTGACCAATCTTGAGCCGCGTGATGTGCTGTTTATCGATGAAATTCACCGACTTAACCCGGTGGTCGAAGAGGTGCTCTACCCCGCGCTTGAGGATTTCGCGCTCGATCTGGTGATCGGCGAAGGCCCGGCGGCGCGCACGGTGCGCATTGAGCTGCAACCCTTCACGCTGATCGGCGCGACCACCCGGCTCGGGCTGTTGACTACGCCGCTGCGTGACCGTTTCGGCATCCCAATGCGGCTCAACTTCTACACAGATGAAGAGCTGTTTGATATCGTCACCCGCGGGGCCGAGCTGATGGGCACCCCGGCTGACCCGGAAGGGGCCCGCGAGATCGCCAAACGGGCGCGCGGCACGCCGCGTATTGCCGGGCGGCTGCTGCGCCGTGTGGTTGATTTTGCGCTGGTCGAGGGTGACGGGCGGGTCACCCGCGCCATTGCTGACCGGGCGCTGACCCGACTTGGTGTTGATCATCTGGGCCTAGACGGCGCTGATCGGCGCTATCTAAACCTGATTGCCGAGCATTATGGCGGTGGGCCGGTTGGCGTTGAGACCCTGTCTGCCGCGCTGAGCGAGAGCCGCGATGCGATTGAAGAGGTGATCGAGCCGTTCTTGCTGCAACAGGGGTTGATCTTGCGCACCCCGCGCGGCCGGGCTTTGTCGCAAACCGCCTGGCGTCATCTTGGGCTTGATGCGCCAAAATCGGCGGCGGATATGTTTGACTAGCCAACTGCGTTGGGGCATTGGCAAAGGCGCAAAACCTGAAAGGCCAGATAGGTGAAAGACCCAAGCCAGATTGCAGCCTTGTTTGGCGGCGAAGACAGCTATCATTTTGCCCGTTGGGGGCGGCCAATTGTGCCGGTGATTTTTGGTGTCGATGACGCGACGCTCGGCGTGCTCAAGGCCGGATTATCGGCCGTGGCGAGCTTGGCTGGCGTGACCATCAGCGATATTGATTCCGAACTTGGCGCCAATCTGATGGTCTTCTTTTGCCGCGAATGGGCCGAGCTGGCCGAGGTGTCAGACCTTGACGGGCTGGTGCCGGACTTTGCCGCGCTGATGGGGCGGCTCAAGGCTGGGGACGCCCAGCAATACCGATATTTTAGGTTCGACGAGGACGGCGCGATAAAAGCCGCCTTTGTTTTCTTGCGGCTCGACGGTGATCTGGCGGCGCAGCCAGTTGAAGACATGGCGCTGGATCAGGCCGTAAAAGTGCTGCTGCTTTGGGGCAAGAACGCCTTCACAAGCCGGTCATCTTTGGCGCGGCTGCCCGATGGGTCGGGCGTTTTGCGGCCAGATTTCGCCACGCTGATTGCGGTCAGCTACGACCCTATCTTGCCGCCTGCCAGCCAAGATAGTGCCCATGCTTTTCGGCTGTTTGGCCGTATGGCGCGGGCACAGGCAAGACTGGATGAAGGCGCGCCCAATGGCTGAATTTTCAATTCCAGTGCGGGTATATTACGAGGATACCGACATGGCCGGTATTGTCTATTATGCCAATTACCTCAAATACATAGAGCGCGCGCGCAGCGACTGGGTGCGGGGCTTGGGCGTTGACCAAAACGCCCTCAAAGACACGGGCACAGTATTTGCCGTGCGCCGGATAGAGGCCGACTATTTGGCCCCCGCGCGGCTCGACGATATGCTGACCATTACCGTCGTGCCGCACAGCGCCACGGCCGCGCGCGCCGTGCTGCACCAAGAGGTGCGCCGCGGCGCAACGGTGCTCTTCAAAGCGGTGGTCACGGTGGTCGCCATTGGCTCAAATGGCCGGGCGACGCGGCTGCCAGCGGTCATGCGCTAAGCTGCTCTGACGCCACGTTTACGGGGCTTTGCGTGTTGTGAAGGTCATCATTGCGGCAAAAAGCAGCGCAGGGCGTTGGATTTCCCCGTGACCATCGGCTAGGGTTGCGCCAAAGCAGCCCAAAAAGCGGCCGCAAGTTTGAGCAAAGAGCAGATCATGGAAGAAGTTGTAAGCGACTACACAATGTGGGCGTTGTTCGCCCGCGCGACGATCATCGTTAAGCTGGTGATGGTGCTATTGGTGATGGCCTCGGTTTGGTGCTGGGCGGTGATTGTCGATAAGATGATCCAGTATCGCCGCGCTCGCAAAGAGGCGAAAGTGTTTGACGAGAGCTTCTGGTCTGGCAAACCGCTTGACGGGCTATATGACCAGATTGGTGCTGAGCCAGACGGGCAGAGCCAAAAGATTTTTGCCGCAGGCATGCTCGAATGGCGGCGCAGCCACCGAGAAGATGGCGGGCTGATTGCAGGCGCTCAGGCGCGGATAGACCGCTCTATGGATGTGGCGATTGCCAAGGAAGCCGGTAATTTGCAAAAGGGGCTGCAAGTGCTGGCAACGGTTGGCTCAACCGCGCCGTTTGTTGGTCTGTTCGGCACGGTTTGGGGGATTATGAACGCGTTCATTGAGATCGCCGAAGCGCAGAGCACTAATATTGCCGTGGTCGCTCCCGGTATTGCCGAGGCGCTGTTGGCCACCGGGCTGGGCCTATTGGCTGCGGTGCCTGCGGTTATTTTCTACAACAAGCTGTCGGCCGATAGTGACCGTATCCTTGCTGGCTACGAGTCCTTTGCTGATGAGTTTGCCACTATCCTGTCACGCCAGTTGGCCAGCTAGACCATGGGCGCAGGTGTAATCAAGCAAGGTGAGGGCGGCGGGCGCAGGCGCAGAGGCCGCAGGCGGACCATGCCCATGGCTGAGATCAATGTCACACCTTTCGTTGACGTGATGTTGGTGCTGATGATCATCTTCATGGTCGCCGCCCCGCTGCTGACTGTTGGCGTGCCGGTGCAGCTGCCAGAAACAGCCGCCAGTGCGCTGCCGACTGGCCAAGAAGAACCTCTGGCCGTGACCATCACCGCGGAGGGTGGCATCATGATCCAAACCACCGATGTAACCGAGGCGGAGCTGATCCCAAGGCTGCAAGCCATTGCCGCAGAACGCGAAAGCGATAGGATATTTCTGCGCGCAGATGGGGCGCTGTCATGGGACCGTGTCGCCCAGATTATGGGCGCACTTAATGCAGGCGGATTTACCAATATTGGCCTGGTCACCGATGCTGGTGGGCCAGATTTTAGTGCGGATGATCAGGGCACGGCCCCTGTATCAGACGACGGCTAGGGGCGCTTGGCGTGGGACCGGGCAGTTATATTTCAGGCCTAGGCCATGCCGCACTTATCGGCTGGGCGGTGTTTGGCTGGGCGCCAAGCCGCACGCCCGAGCCCTTTGAGGTGGCCGATGTGTCGGTGCTGACATCTGCAGCATTCGCCGCCCTCGTGGCCGCCACCACCACAGCG
>JAESRD010000115.1 GCA_016764835.1 Paracoccaceae bacterium
AGCTCGGCGGCGGCGGCGCTCTCAGGGGCTTCAAGCGCCGTCTCTAGCCAAGCCGCCTCTTTGCGGATGAGCCCGGCAAGAAACGGGCTGCAACCGCCAGCCCCGGCCAGAAGTGCAGCCAGCTGGCCAGACGCGCCGGGCACATAACCCGCCGCCTCGGCCCCCAGCTCAGGCTCATAGGCAATTGGCAGCCGGGTAATGCGCGATTGTATATCCATGCCTAAAGCTTGAGCGCAGTCAGGCGCGAAGGTCAATCACTTGCGCGACCCTTAAAAGTCTGTCGGCGCGCCGCCCTCAGCTTTGCGCTGCTCTACAAACGCTGCCAGCTCTTCTTTGACAGCGATATCCATTGGCGGTTCCTCAAAATCGGCCAAGATCTGCTTGAATGTTTTGTTGGCACGCTGGGCGGTCCAAGTGCCCCCATCAGCTTCCCATGCTTCAAAGTTGCGCCAGTCAGAGGCGATGGGCTGATAAAACGCGGTCTCATAGCGGGCTTGGGTATGGGGTGTACCAAAGTAGTGGCCATCTGGCCCAACCTCGCGGATGGCCTCTAGGGCGATCTCCTCTGGCCCAGTGGCGGTGATCTCTGGCTCCATATAGCGTTGGATCATCTGCAATATCTCGCAGTCCATCACCATCTTCTCCGGACAGGCAATCAACCCGCCCTCTAGCCAGCCCGCCGCATGGACCACCATATTGGTGCCTGATTGCACCGCCGACCACATCGCATTGGATGTCTCCCACATGGCTTGGCCGTCAGGCACATTGGCCGCACAAGAACCAGAGGCCCGCAGCGGCAGCCCGTAGAACCGCGCCATCTGTCCGGTCATCTGTGTGGCGCGCATATATTCCGGCGTGCCAAAGGCCGGCGCGCCGCTTTTCATGTCAACATTCGAGGTGAAGGTGCCAATCACACAAGGCGCGCCGGGGCGGACATATTGAAACAGCGCAATCGCGCTCAGCGCCTCAGCAATAGACAGCGTCACAGCACCTGACATGGTCACCGGCGCCATCGCCCCCGCCAGCGTGAACGGCGTGACCATTACCGCCTGCCCAGCCCGGATCAGCCGCAAACAGCCGTCGATCATATGCAGGTCATGCTTGAGCGGCGAGGTTGAATTGATGCCGGTATACATATGCGGTTTGGCGGCAAACTCCTCATAGCTCATCCCTGCGCCAATACGGACCATTTCCATAACATCCATCACCCGCTCGGGGCCAAGACTATAGGCATGGACAACTTTGTCGGTCAGCGTGAGTTTGTCATATGAAATATCAAGATGCCGGATCGAGGCATGGACATCGATCGGCTCCACCGGATAGCCGCCACCAAAATGGATACAGTTGAAATACTGCGTCAGCCGCAAAAGATCAGCGCATTTGGCCCGCGTGCCTGTGGTTTTGCTGCTTTGGTCAAGATCATAGTAGTTGGGCGGTGAAGAGACACTGCCGAACAGCAAATGCTTGCCGCCAATTGTGATCTCCTTGTCGGCGTTGCGCGGCGTAATCGTAAAGCGCGCCGGTGCCTTTGCGACCATTTCCATAACAAAGTCACGGCCCATGCGCACATTGGTGCCGTTAACGGTGCAGCCCGCTTCTTTAAATATCGCCAAAGCCTCATCATTGAGAAACTCGATGCCGATCTCTTCGAGAATGTACATCGCCCCCTCATGGATCGCCTGCACGCCGTCTTCGCCCAGTGGCTCGGTCGGCCGGTCGGTATTGATCGGCAAGCGCCAAGGCATCTGCTCTATCCCGGTCTTAGACCGGCGCTGCGCATTGCCCGCCCGCCCGCCAGAACGCCGCCCGGCGCGGCTCACGAGTTTGTCCGTTTTGGTTGGCTGGTCCATGCTGCATCCTGTCATCTTGCTATATGTCAGGATGGCCGGGCTTTGCCGTCAATTGGCTGGCAATAAGCGACAAAATTTGTCGCATTCTCGCATCATTGCGTCGTAAGTGCATTCTCACACCATCACGCTGTTGAAGGGCGGGTTTGGCTTAGATCAAACCGCAGCGGTCCGATTATCGAGCCAGTGCGGTAACTCAGAAATGTCGTCCAACACAATATCGGCCGCCCCGCGCAAGTCATCGCGGCTGGCCAGCCCGGTGAGCACACCAACAGTCACCATGCCCGCCGCGCGCCCAGCATGCAGGTCATGCAGGCTGTCGCCGATCATGGCCACTTGCCCAGCCACCAGCCCGGTTTGCGCCAGAAACGCGTTGAGCTGGCCCGGCGCAGGTTTGCCGCCAAAGCCGCTGTCATACCCCGCGATAAATTCGAAATAGGTCTCGATCTGCGAACTTCGTAAATGTGCCCGTGCCGGGGCTTCGGAATCGTTGGTTGCGACACCCAGTCGCAGGCCACGTTTTTTGAGCTGAGCGATAAACTGCCGAAGTGGCAAAACCTCGACCTGCGGCGCGGTCGATGCCATCGCATCCATGCGCAATATTAGCGCCTCAACATCGCTGTTTGGCAGCACGTGCGCCACCTTTTGAGCGATAAAACCAGTCGGTTCGCTAACGCATATACTGTCAGGGGTTAGCAGGTCAGTCTTGAGGTCATATCCCAGCACCTCTGCCAGCCGCTTCTTGAGCCCCAAATCACCGGCAGCTTCGACCTCGATCTGCTGGGCGCAAACAGCACCCCACGTCTTTTGAAAGTCATAAAGCGTGCCGTCTTTGTCAAAAACAATACCGGTAATTTCGTTCATTATCAGTTCCTTAGGGAAATGGTCACCGCAGTGCTAAACCGGTAGCTCTAGGTCCAATGAACATGCTGCGCACCGGCAAAAACCTGGCGCGCCTCAAGGGGCTGAGATTTCTTCAAATCATTGGCGTCGCAAAACTGGGTAACCCATGCGTCATCCATGGTCACAAAGTCCAAGATCGAGACCAGAATCGCTGGGTCAGCCGCACCGGCGCGCAGCCCGTCAATGTCAGCCCCGGTGGCGCCGAGGAAGACTGGCAGCAATTCTTCATTGCCAACCAGCCATGCCAGCGCCTTAAGCGCAATTATTTCGGCAAATTCTTGCTGCATTTTAAATCCTTGCTGCTGCGCGAAAGGGTTTCTTAACCTTTGCCGCCGACATTCTGGTTTTGTAACGTCTTTAGTTCAAAACGCGCCTTGTGGTCAAACAGGGCCAACCGCCGCAGAAAAGCGGCAAGAAGACCCGCGCCGCCAGATAGCGGCATTAACAAACGCCGCGCCAAGCGGCAAACAGAAGGGACAGGTGTTGATGCCAGCGCGCATCCTCATAATCGATAGCATCGCCTCAAACCGGGTTCTGACCCGCGCCGCCCTTGCTGACGCCCAGTATGAAATTGCTGTGGCTGAGACAATTGAGGAAGCGCATGAGGAGATACGTCGCAGCAAGCCGGGGCTTATTCTGCTCGGTATTGTCCCGCCTGCTGCGGCGGCCTTTGCATTTTGCGCCGCTTTGCGGGCTGATCCAAAGACCCGCGCCCTGCCGGTTATTGCCACGGGCCGCCTGGTTGACCCGGCCTTGCGACTGGCCGTGCTGCGCGCCGGAGCTGATGACCTTTGCTCGCGCCCTATTAATGCGGCTCTGCTACAGGCCCGCATCCGGCGGCTGATGCGCCGCAACGGTATGTTGGCTGATCTGTGCCTAAAGGAAGAGACCCACCGCGCGCTTGGTTTTGCCGAAGACCCGCCTGAATATGAGACCCCTCATACGGGCCGCGTCAGCGCTGTGGCCCCTGAGGGCCAAGCAATGCTGCCAGCTGTTGCCACTGTTTTTGACAGGCTGCCCGGCAAATGTGAAATCTTCGACCCCAACACCTTATTGGCTCTCTCGGCGGATGACACGCCAGACTTGCTGCTGATTGATGCCGCTGCTGACGGGCTGCGCCCCGGTGAGTTGTTTCGGCTGATTGCAGAACTGCGCAGCCAAGCGGCAACCCGCAACACCGTCCAGATCGCGCTGATCCCGACCGAGCTGTCTGACATGGCGGCAATGGCGCTCGACCTTGGCGTTGACGATGTTGTCAGTGCCGATGTGCGCCCCGGCGAGCTGATGCACCGGGTGCAGAACCTATTGTCGCACAAAGTCCGCGCCGATCAGGCCCGCGATACGCTGCGCAGTGGCATCGAATCTTCTGTTATCGACCCGCTGACCGGGCTTTATAACCGTCGCTACGCCTTGCCCCATCTGGCCAGTATTGCTGAACGCGCGCAAAGCACGCGGCAAATGGCAGCGGTAATGATGCTCGACATCGACCATTTCAAATCGGTCAATGACCGTTATGGCCATGCTGCCGGTGATCGGGTTCTGTCTGAAGTCGCAGCCAGGCTGACACGCCGGGTGCGGGTCGGCGATCTTGTCGCTCGGATTGGCGGCGAAGAGTTTCTTATCGTTATGCCCAACACAACCGCAGAGGAAGCCTCTGATGCCGCAGAGCGGCTGCGGCGTGGCATAGAAGACCGTCCGTTCGAGGCACCAAAAGGCGGCTTCGCCCTCAACAATGCCCCGCCAGTTCGGGTCACTGTGTCAATCGGCGTGGCTCTTGGTTACGGCGATGAAGAAGGAAAGCCATCGCTCTTTGATCGGGCTGATGCCGCCCTCTACAAAGCCAAAACGGCCGGCAGAAATATGGTAGCCTTGGCGCGGCCAGCCGCGTAAAGGCTAACTCCCAAAGCCCGGCCAACAAAGAGAATGCCGTCCTCAAGCCGCCCTAAAATCTGCACAAAAAGGCCGGGCATATATCAATGCCCGGCCTAGATATTTACAGTATGACCCTGCCTGTTTAATTGTGGTCTGCGCTTTGCCGGGGGTGGCGCCCGGTTTGCTCAAGTAAACGCGCCGAAAATTCTGCTCGCTGCGCCGGACTGGCAGCTTGGATCTGCGCCAAAAACGCCTCTTGTCCTGCCTGCTGCGCCTCGTTGGCCCGGCCCATTTGGGCGCTAAAAACAGAGCGCACCAAAGCCGCATCAAACGGATCGGTAACCACAGCCGCAGCCAAATTGCGCAAATCTGCATCGCGTTCTTCACGCGTTGGCGGCCGCTGGTGCAAATGGTCGCGCAAACGACGGCCAATGATCCGGCGGTCTTCAGGGCTCAGCGCGCGGTAGATCGGGCCGATGCCAAGATCGACACGGGCATTCTCCATGCCGCCATGGCGAAACTTATAGACCGCCCCGGCAGCGGCGCCAAATATTAACAGGTTCACACCAAGTGACAGGACCAAAGCGATACGCACCCACCGCCTCCGGGGTTTTTCTTTTGTAATATCTGTCACTTAACCCTCCAACTCAAAGAGATCATTATCGCCCAGCAGGTTGATCGTCACCCCACTGCCCAGCTCGGCTCCCAAAACAGAGCTCGCCAGGTTGGTCAGGCTGTCAGGTGGTGCTGCCCCTATCCATACCCCAGCAATGGTTGCCAAAGCCAGCCCGCTCATGGTCGGCCATCCGCCAATAGCCGCGGCAAGTGCAGCCCAAAACCCCACCGGCGGCGTAACGGCCTCGACAGGTCGGGCGGCAACTGCTTGGGGCTGCATCGCCGCCCCTTGCGCCGCAATACGGGCCATAAAGTCGGGCGAGACTTGGGGCGCTGAGCGCTGAGCCTGCGTCAACGCGGCCTCAACCTCAGCCATCACGGCCTCTTGGGCCAGCGTAAATTTTTTGCGCTCTTCAGTCATCGTTCCATCCCAATTCTGCCCGGCGCGGCGCCAGTAATTTCGCCAATGCCCTTTTGCCACGGGCCGTTAGGCTTTCCACAGCCTCGACACTCAGCTCCATAACCTGCCCGATCTGCGGGTTACTCAGCCCTTCAAGATGCCGCAAAGCCACTGCCTCAGCTTGGCGTGTTGGCAGTTGGGCCAAAGCACCAGTTAGCGCCGACATCCGCGCCTTTTCCTGCAAGCCCGCAGCCGCTGATGGCGCCGGATCTGCCGGTTCTGCGACTTCGCTTAACGGCTCAGTGCGACGACGTTTGCGCAGCCGGTCCGTGCACAAATTCGCCACCACCCGGTATAGCCATGTTGAGACCTTGGCCTCGCCGTAGCGCCAACCCGGTGCCGCACGCCAAAGCCGCAACATCGCCTCTTGGGCAATTTCCTCGGCCTCGGCTTGGTTTTGCATCATCCTAAACGCCTGAGAAAAACAACGCGGCGCCAACCTTTCGGTCAATGCCTGTGCGGCTTCCTTTTGCCCCGAAGCATACGCATCGAGCAAAGCCGCATCTGGATCGTCCAGCGGCTCGGGTCTCATATGCGCGGGCGCGGCATTATCCATGGAATAGGTTTCTAGCCTCAGCATTGTAGCAGGTCCAGTCGGCG
>JAESRD010000116.1 GCA_016764835.1 Paracoccaceae bacterium
CTCGGCCGGGGTGATTTTGGTGGGCAGCGGCCATGTGGAATGGATTACTGTCGGCGAAGATGGCAACGGCCAAGTTGAAATAATCTGGTCTGATGGGGCCGTTGGCCGCTTTGCCAGCCACTTTAGCACAACAACCGTCGGCAATGACGGCTACCTTGTTGTGGCGAACGAAACTGGCAATCTGAATTTCTTGCATTATGACGCGGAAACCGGCACGTGGAGTGAACCTTTGGAGGTAGACGTGCCGCTGGCGACTGTATCCACCACGCAGATTAGCGCCTCCGATACCGGCGAAATATTTATTGTCTACGATGACATATTGACCGGACAGCTTTTTGTCATAAAAACCGCTGATGACGGCCTGACGTGGCAGTTTGTCGAAAGTGTCAGGACACCAAATTTCCTGACCGCCGAGCATGCAAAGTTTGAAACGCCCGAGCACTTCACTGGCAATCTCATTATCATGCAGCAGATCGAGCTACCATCGGACGAACTTGTTGAAGGGCTCTACTATCATATTATTGATACTGACGGTGTCGATGATCCGGTCCTGATCGGCCCCGATAGCGGCTCTGATGCCTATGCGGCAGACAGTTTTTTGTTCTGAGATAGGCGATCGGTTTCGGCGGGTAGTTGCAAGAACCAGCTCAGTTATAAAAATTTGTAGCAAGCGGCATGCGCGAGCCGTATATTGGCAGACAAATAGGGGCAAAAAATGCATTTTGAGCAGAAATTTTCTATATTTTCATGGCTGAAGGCGGCGCTTGCTGCGCTGGCCATCATGGTTGCTACGCAACCCGCAATGGCCAATGACGATAACATGTCAGTTGACGGGCGCGGCTTTGAGTTCTACTCGCCGCCCGGCATGGAGAACCAGCGCGGGCCACTGCTTCTCGTCTTGCATGGCGGGCTGAGCAGCGCGTCAGATTTCCGCAGCCGCTATTCGCTTGTCGACGCGGCAATGCGCGGTGGCTACCACATTGCCTATCTCAACGGCACCATTCAAGGCCGGATGCGCCGCGACAGGCGCACTTGGAATGCCGGCAATTGCTGTGGCAGCGCCAACGATCAAAACATTGATGATGTTGGCTTTATTTCCGATGTCATCTCGGCGCTGATCACCCGTGGCGTTGCCGACCCCAATAGGGTTTTCATGTTTGGCAGTTCTAATGGCGCGATGATGTCCTACCGCATGGCCTGCGAGCGCGCCTATCTTATACGCGGCGTCATTTCGATCTCTGGCCCGCTGGTGGTTAATAGCTGCGCCAATGCGAGCGGTGTCGATATTTTGCACATCCATGGGCGCTCTGACCGGATCGTGCCGATTGACGGCGGCGGCCGTGGCAACTGGCTGTCCGGCTCACCTTTCCCATCGGTTGACCAAACGGACAATGCCTTGCGCGCTGCTGGTGCCAATGTTCAGCTGATCTTGCTGCAACAAGGCGATCATGGCCTGCAAAATGTCGCCGAATCTTTCCGTAATGAACGCGGCGCGGAGCTGAGTGCGACCGTCACGCAGTTTATTCAGGCACGCTAGCAAAAGGCGCGCCCGCGGCGTGGCTGCGGGCGGCCTGGGGCCACGCCGCCACCGGCCGTACAATATGTTATGTGTAGCCAAACAAGGTTGCATAATAGCGCGTTGCCTCAGATATCTCGCCCGTCACGCCTTCTGGCAGGCGGTCATCGAGCGATGGCGTTTTTGCCGTATAGGGCCGCAGGACTGGCTTCTCCATGAAGCCCGGATCATTGCCGTATTTGGCATTTTCTGGCCCAAAACAGGCATATGGTGAATTTTCAGGGTGTTTCATCGCCTCAATCGCCTCAGCATCACAGCGCAGCCCGAGCCAGTCGCAAAGCTGCGGCAGGTATAGATCGGGGTCGGTCATCAGATCTTCGCCGCGCAGCCGCAGCCATTGATCATTGGGAACAGAGTCGAGAAACTCTTTGGCATTCACATGTGGCTTCAACCAAAATCGGTTTACATCAACCTCTTGGCTAGCTGCGCCCGCCATGCCGCCGCCTGACTTCTTGATGTAGGCGCGCAGCCCAACCAATGATTTGGCCGTACTCACCGGGTGGCGGGTCATATGGATAAACCGGGCCAAGGGGAACGTATCAATGATCCGGTCCAGCGCGCCTTCATCGAGCACATAAATCGGGCTTTTATCGACAAGGCCGCGCTCACCAACCCAAGCGACGAGGTCTTTATAGATTTCGCCGGTTTTTGTTTCGCCGTGCTCGTCTAGCCACATGGTTGCGATCTCAACGTCTTCTTCGCTTTGCGCCCCTTCGCTGAGCTGTGCAATCGCGCGCAATATGCCGTGGCGCGGGCGGCGGCCATGCCATTGTTGCAGGCCGTTCACCTTTTCGGACGCAAACAGGTTAACCTCGGGCAGCCCGTAGAGCTGGGGGTGCTGGCCCATCATACCGCAGACCACTGAGGTGAATGAGCGCGGCGGGGCAAGGATGAATATGGGTTGGATCATAGGTCAGGCCTCCTTGGCATTGGCGGCTTAGTAGTGGCGGCTTGCCAGACTTCAACGCCCGCCTCAGCACCGCTGGCGGTTGGCACGACAAACAGACCATGCGGTGTGGAGACCATACCGCCTATGCCAAATTGCTTGGGGTTATCACCAAGGCCCGTGGCCGTTATGCAGCGCCAACTGGCCTTGCCGTCACCGCCCCACAGGCCAAAATCACCGCTCCAGCCTTCGGTTTCAAGCTGCAACCATTCTGTGGTAATCGGCGACAGCTCACTACGGCCATTGCGTGGCAAATAGGTTGGCGCAGCGCGCCAGTCGCGCCCGCCGACATAGAGCTTGCCTTCATGCACCGCCATCCGCCAAAATGCCTGCACGAACGGGTCATCAAAACCCGGCCCTTGCCCGCTCAGCGGCCGTTTCAGCCCATCAGGTGTCAGGCGGTTTTCGCCAGCGATAAGATCCCAACTGTCATCAGCATTAACCCGGATCAGCTCTGCCGCATGCGGGCCGAACGGGTCTTTGGGCTGAGGCCGGGCCCCTGTGCCGACATACAGCGCACCGTCAAAAACCGCCATTGAGGCCACAAACGGGCTGGCCGGGCCACGAAACCCGCCGCGATCCAACAACTTGGTCCATTTGGTCTTGCCTTGCGCTGGCAAAGCATCACTGCGCCAAAGCTGGAAGCCCGATTTGCGGTTAAGCGTTGCGGCATAAAGCTTGCCGTTCAATACGCAAAGCGCACTTATCGACAGGTTATCTGCATCGTCAAAATTTGGCGCGCTGATGATGTCCCAGCTATCGCCAGCCGGGTCTGTGGTTGCAAGAACCGCTGCAATAGCCGCTTCGCTATCATCGGCCCAGCCGTTGCCCTTATTCAGCCCCAAGGGCGATGTGAACACTTGCCCCTCATGCGCACAAATGTTGCAGAGCCCGGCAATATCAGCGCCGCCCTGCCCAAGGCCCGGCAACCCGCAATCAACAAAATGGTCAGCTGCATCATCAAACCGCAGCAATGTGACTTGCCCGCGCAGTCCGCTTGCTGCCGCATAAAGCACCGGTTTACCTGCGGCGTCGTTTTGCACAACAAAAGCGTGGATTGATCTGTCGCGGGCATTGCCATCGCTTTCTTGCGGGGTTTTGTAGACCTGCTGCCAAGTCTGGCTTTTGGGGTCATATCGGGCGATTTCAGCGCCAAGATCATGGCCGCCTGCGCGCCCGCCGCGCCCTCTTATCGGGCCCCGTGCCGCGCCCAAATAAACATATCCATCATGCCAGATAACTGCCTGCGAGGCTTGGATGGTTTTGTTAAACGGCGGCGGTGACAGCTTCTTGAAGCTTGCCTTATCCAGTGACGCATTCTCTGGTGTTGTTAACATATTTCTCGCTCCTCCGGCCGCATTGTGCAGGTCTTTGCGGCGGCTCTTTGCTCTGCACAAAGCCCGCACGCTGGGTCATTCAGATCACGGGATCCAGGACCAAACTTCGACCTGAAAGAAACGCCGGATCGAGCGCAGGTAGGCTTCCCAGACCCGCATTGTCGTGGTTTCAATCTTGGCATAACCGGTCATGCCAGTGCGCAAAAAATCATCAGGGTTATCGAATACTGCATCAACCCGAATGACACTGCCATAGCTGTTTTCATCGGCGGCGGGCGCGATAGAGCTAACCGTGCCGAGGATTTCTCTATCAGCATGGCCAACCGCCCTCAGCCGCACGACAGAGCCCGGCCTGATCAGGGCAATCTCTGATTCAGGTATTGAGATGGCCGCACTAACCTGTTGCGCGTTTTCGATTTCGAGCAGCACCTCACCAACACGCAGGAAACTGCCGTGTCGCAATTGCAAATCAGCGGTAATAACCCGGCCAGCCATAGGCGCGACAATGGTTGCGCGCTCAATCTCATCACGCTCAAATGACAGTTCAATTTCAAGCCGCTCGACATCAGCCTGCGCGATCGACAACTCTTCTGTGGTTGCACCGCTTTCAACCAAAACAAGATTGGCGCGCTGCACGTCAAGACTGGCGAGATCGGCCTCATAAGTCGCTTGCGACCTATCGAATGTAGCGTGGCTAATGGTGCCGCTGGTCAGCAGCTCTTGGTTACGTTCGGCTTCGGCCTGCGAAAACGCCACGGCCGATTCAGCCCGCGCAAGCTGGCTGAGGGCCAGTTCGACTTCTTCGGGTTTGGGCCCAGCTTCCAGCCGTGCGAGCGAGGCTTGCGCGCCCAGCAGTTTGGTTTCGGTTATTGCCACGTTTTGAGACTGGTTCCACGACGATAGAGCCGCGAGCACTTGCCCAGCCACAACAATATCGCCCTCGGAAACCATGACCTCTAGCAGCTCGCCATCAGAGCGGGCGACAGCTTGGCCCCGCGAAGCAGGCAATATTTCAACCAGCCCGCCAGCCTCGTATTCGTAAGGCAAAAACGCCACGGCCAATAGGCCAACGGCGATGAGGCCCCAGACAACGCGCGCAGCCCCTGAAGGGCCGCTGGCAACATCGCCTTGTGGCGGCGCGGCCATGCGGCCAAGGGCGGGCTCGGCTTCTGCACCACCACCAGCGCCGCCGAGCATGCCCGCCATGGCGCCCATGCGCGACATCCGCCGGCCAATGCTGGCCTTGAGTGCCAGCAGCCAGATGACAAAGGCCAAAACCAGCGCCAGAAAGATGGAAACGCCGGTGCCACCAAGCTCGGTTTCAAGGATGATCGCCGCATAGATGCTGACGCCGAGCACCAAGGCGATAGTGGTCAGGACCATGCCGATAGAGAGCATCAGCAATGGCAAATAGGTGCCGGCGACGAAGGGCTGCTGCGGTGCTTTGCCGGTGAAAGCATAGCGCAAGGCAGCGATCGACTTTGACAGCAAGCGCGGTTCGTTAAAGTAGACGCCGAGCCAGCGTTGGCCGTCCATGGGCAAGAACGGCAGCGCCGATATCAGGAACATGCCGAGGCCAAACTGCGCCACGATGAGTGAGAACTGCGGCAGCCATGTACCGGTATCGCGGGTGATCGCCCAAGCCAGCATGCCCGCGCCAAAGAAGCCAAGTCGCGTCAGTAAAGGTGCGGCGCGTGACCAAAGTTGGCCTTGCCTGTCGAGCTGCCTGATGCCGTTTTGGTCTATATAAAAGCGCGGCAAAAAGCCCATGACCAGCGATATGCCAAAGTCATCGGCTTTGCCGCCATGGGCAATAATTGCCACACCTTGGGCCAGTCGCGAGGCAAGGTTTACCGTGAAGAGGCCAATGATCATGACGGTGATCGTGTTGTTGCTCGACAGAAACGCATGTTGGTCGCTGAGCAGCTGCGGCCAGTTTTGAAAACCGGTCAGCCCGGCCAGTGTGATCAGCGGGACGACCATCCAGAGGAACCATTTGAGCGGGTAGAAAAGCACATAAAGCAGGCGCAGAAAGCCGCTTGGGTCCATGAGTTTTAGGCTGGCGGGGCGGGGTTCGGCTGCTTGCTGCGCACC
>JAESRD010000117.1 GCA_016764835.1 Paracoccaceae bacterium
GCCAAGCCGCGACTTTCACTGAAAATACCCGCCACACGGACCTGCTTGCCCCGCCCAAGCAGGCCAAAAACCAGCCAAGCCCGCCAATAGACTGCAAACTTTTCCCGCAAAAGCTGCAAACTAAAAATAAATCGCCCAACAATGCCCTTGCCAGTTGTGCCAGATAATCCGCGCAATATGATGCCCTTATGAGTAACAAAACGATCTATGATGAAATGTGGGGACTGATTGACGCAGACACGTCAAATCAGAGCCAAAGCCAGATGCAGAATGGTGCTGCCAGCGCCATGAACCAAAGCCAATCGCAGGGCCCGGCCCAAAGCCAATCACAGGGTCAACGCCGCGCCGTGCGCAGCCCCTATGATGGCTTTGACGACTGGTTCAAAGATGAAGACCCGGCCCGCCTGCGCAAGAAGCAGCGCGAGGCTGAAAAGATATTCCGCCTGACGGGCATTACCTTTAATGTCTATGGCCGCGCCGAGGCCGATGAGCGGCTGATCCCGTTCGACATTATTCCGCGTATTATCGCCGCTAGAGAATGGTCAAAGCTGACCAAAGGCATTGAGCAACGCGTCCGCGCCATCAACGCCTTTTTGCATGATATCTATCACCGCCAAGAGATTATCCGCGCCGGCCGCGTGCCGGCTGAGATGATCGCCCGCAATGAGGCGTTCTTGCCGCAGATGATCGGCGTCACCCCGCCCGGCGGGGTCTATACCCATATCGTCGGCACCGATATTGTGCGCACCGGCGATGATGATTTTTACGTGCTCGAAGACAATGCCCGCACCCCGTCCGGCGTCAGCTACATGTTGGAAAACCGCGAGACCATGCTGCACATGTTCCCCGAACTGTTCAGCCGCAATCGTGTGCGCCCGGTCTCGAACTACACCACACAGCTGCACCGCTCGCTGTGTGACTGCGCCCCAGAGGCCACCACCGGCGACCCGGTTGTCGCCGTGCTGACCCCCGGCATTTATAATTCGGCCTATTACGAGCATTCGTTCTTGGCCGATAAAATGGGCGTTGAGCTGGTTGAGGGCCATGATCTACGGGTTATTGACGGCCGCGTCGCCATGCGCACCACCCGCGGCTATCAGCCGATTGATGTGCTCTACCGCCGGGTTGATGATGACTATCTCGACCCGCTCAATTTCCGCCCCGATAGCGGGTTGGGCATCCCCGGCATTCTCGATGTTTACCGCGCGGGCGGCATAACCATCGCCAATGCGCCCGGCACCGGCATTGCCGATGATAAAGCCATATATAGCTATATGCCTGATATCATTGAGTTCTACACCGGCGAAAAGGCGATATTGAAGAACGTACCAACATGGCGCTGCTCGGAGGCCAGCTCGCTGTCCTACGTGCTCGACAATCTCGAAGAGCTGGTGGTCAAAGAGGTGCATGGCTCTGGCGGCTACGGCATGCTCATTGGCCCAACAGCGTCGAAAAAGGAAATCGCCGCCTTCCGCCACAAACTTACGGCGACGCCGGACAACTATATCGCCCAGCCGACGCTGTCGCTTTCAACCGTGCCGATCATGACCCGCGCCGGGCTGGCACCGCGCCATGTTGACCTGCGCCCCTATGTGCTGGTCTCGCCAAAGGGGATCAACATCACCCCCGGTGGGCTGACCCGCGTGGCGCTTAAAAAGGGCAGCCTTGTGGTGAACTCGTCGCAGGGCGGCGGCACAAAAGACACTTGGGTTCTGGAGGAGTAAGGCCATGCTCGGTAAAACCGCAGGCGGGCTATACTGGATGGCACGCTATCTGGAACGCTCAGAAAACACCGCAAGGCTGGTCGAGGCCGGGCAACGCATGGCGCTGACCCGCTCTGGCGCAGAAGATGAGTGGAGCTCGATTTTGCAAACCGCCACCTCTGAAGAAGGGTATTTGCTAAAATACGACGAGGTCACCCGCGAACATGTCATCGACTGGCTGCTGCGCGACCCCGACAACCCGTCCAGCGTGCTATCCGTGGTCTCTGCGGCCCGCCACAACGCCCGCCTTGTGCGCACCGCGATCACCCGCGAGGTTTGGGAAAGCGTTAACCTCGCTTGGATGGAGCTTAAGAAAACCCTCGGCAGTAAGATCGTAGAGCGCGACCTGCCGGAAGTTCTGGCCTCAATCCGCCAGCGCGCCGCCTTTGTGCGCGGGGCTATGCTCGGCACGATGATGCGCGACGACATTTATGACTTTGCCCGGCTTGGCACCTTCTTGGAGCGCGCCGATAATACCGCCCGTATTTTGGACGTAAAATATTATGTGCTGCTGCCATCGGCCATGCCGGTCGGCTCCAGCCTCGACAATGTGCAATGGGAAACCATTTTGCGTTCAGTCTCGGCCGAGGGCGGGTTTCGCATGGCATATGGCCGCGATGTGCGCCCACGCGAGATCGCTCAATTCTTGCTGCTCGACTCGCGCATGCCGCGCAGCTTGCGCTTTTGCTCCAGCAAAATTCGCGACAACCTCAACTATCTGTCCAAAGATTATAGCAACCGGATGGAAAGCCATGACCTGGCCGATGCGCTCTACGAATCAAACGTATCGCGCACTGTTGACGGTATAATCGAGAGCGGATTGCACGAATATATCCAAGACTTTCTTGGCGCGGCAGCCCGGTTGGGCCGCCAAATAGAGATAGATTACCGTTTCTATGAATAGCGTAAAAGGCAAAGGAAACAACACGATGCGGCTTAAAATATCTCATGTGACAACCTATGAATACGACAAGCCTGTCGCCTATGCTTTGCAACAAATCCGGCTAACGCCGAAGTCACACCCGTCCCAAACTGTGCTGCATTGGCGCACCGAGGTTACCGGCGGCCAGCGCCAGCTGACCTTTGAAGACGCGCACCGCAACACTGTTGATCTCATCAGTTTTGAGCCCGGCACCCAGCATATCTCGGTGCGCTGCGAGGGCGAGGTTGAGCTGCGCGACACACATGGCGTACATGGCCCCCATGGTGGCTATATGCCGCTGTGGATGTTTTTGCGCACAACCAAGCTGACCAAATGCGGCACTAAATGCGCCGCCATTATTAAAGACCTCAAAGACAATGCCGACGAAAACAATGCCAACGGTGATTTGGCCAAACTACACGCGCTTATGGAAGCCGTGCACATTGCCCTGCCCTATGCCAAAGGCACCACAGTCTCAGGCAGCACCGCCGAAGAGGCCTTGGAAAACGGCTCAGGCGTTTGCCAAGATCACTCCCATGTTTTCATCAGCTGCGCCCGCGAAATGGGCCTGCCGGCGCGCTACGTTTCTGGCTATCTAATGATAGAGGGCAGCCCGCAACAAGACGCCACCCATGCCTGGGCCGAAGCCCATGTTGACGGGCTCGGCTGGGTCGGGTTTGACGCGGCCAATGACCAAAGCCCCGATATGCGCTATGTGCGCGTGGCAACAGGGCTGGACTACGCCGACGCCGCCCCTATATCAGGCATGGGCGAAGCGCTCGGTGATGAGCGGCTTTCCGTTTCTGTTGAAGTACAACAACAATAGACCGCAGGCTTGTTGCAGCCGCGGTAATATGAGGCATTCATGACCTATTGCGTGGCGCTCAAGCTAGACCAAGGGCTTGTTTTCATGTCAGATACCCGGACCAATGCCGGTGTCGACAATATCTCGACTTTTCGTAAAATGAAAACATGGTCGGACGGCGACCATAGCGCCATTACGTTGATGACCGCCGGTAATCTGGCGACAACGCAGGCCGTGGTCAGCCTGATTGATGAGCGGATGAAGGCGCCGGCCGACCGCACGCCGTCAATTCTCGGCCAGCCCAGCATGTTTCAGGTGGCCATGCTGGTTGGCAAAACCCTCAAAGAGATTATTGCCCGTCAGGCCGAGACCGGCCAACGCGCTGATAGCGGCTTTAACGCCACGATCATTCTTGGCGGTCAGGTCAACGGCTCAGAACCACGGCTGTTTTTGATCTACCCCGAGGGCAATTTTATTGAGGCCAGCGATGACACGCCGTTCTTCCAAATCGGCGAGACCAAATATGGCCGCCCGATCTTGGTGCGCGCCTTCTCCCCAGAGATGACCTTTGAAGCAGCGGTCAAACTGCTCTTCGTCAGTTTCGACTCGACCATAAAGTCAAACCTTTCCGTCGGCATGCCGCTTGATCTGCATATCTACTCTGAGGGGACGTTCAGCGAAGGTCTGACCCGGCGGATTGAGGCCACAGATACCGATTTCCAGACCATTTCAGATGGGTGGGGCGACGCGCTACAACATGCATTTGGCCATCTGCCCGATGTGACGCTCTAGGCGGATGCTGGCCTTGGCCCTCGCATAAATGTAATATCGGTAAAAGACACAGAACAGGCAGGTCATGATGGACTATTTCAATGATGGCGAGGGCGAAAAGCAAGCCCAGTTTGCCGCCAAACGCGACCGGTTCTTCGCCTCAGCCGTTGGTCTGCTGCAAAAGCTGGGGCTGACGCCCACCGCCGTTAGCATCCTCGGCGTGGGTTTCGCGCTGATCGCCGCCGCCATACCCGGCCAATATTGGGGCGCAGTGGCGCTGTTCTTGGTGCTTTATGTGCTGATGGACGGGCTGGACGGCCCGCTTGCCCGCGCCACAAACACCCAAAGCCAAGGCGGCTCGCTGGTCGATATTTTTGCCGATCAGATCGGGGTGATCATCGTCGCCGTGGCCGCACTTTATTGGGCCGGGGCCAGCCCGGCGCTCAATATCGGCTTTGCGTTCATCTATATAAACGTCATCTACCTGATGGTCATCTGCAACTTGCTCAAAGCAAAAATGCCGGCGATTTTACGGGTTAAGTACTTCTACTTCGTCATTTATCTGGCATCGCTCTATTTCAGCTCTGCCGTGCCGATCAACATATTTGCCGGGGTATTTCTGGCCTATTATCTGGTCTATTTCTTCAAACTGTTTGGACTTGTTATCAAAACGGTGAAGTAAGCACTTCCAGCTCGGCATCCAGATATAACAGGTCGCGCACAAGCCGCCCCTGTAGCTGCATCAGGTCAGCCCGGCCAATCAGCGCGGCAGGCACGGACACCGCCATTTTGAGCGCCTGATCAGGGGCGATGCCAAGCACTTGCACCAACCGTTGCACGCTTTGCGCCATGGTCACATGCGCCCCGGCCAGCGAGCCTTCGGCATTAACCAATTGCCCGTCGCGCAAGGTCACCGTCTCGCCGTAGAGCATAAAGCTGTCATTGCCGCCAACGGTCGGCATGGCGTCTGACACCAAAAACATCCGCTCTGCCACAGGCCGCGCGCGGATGGCCAGCGCCACCATGTCGTCGGCCACATGCACCCCGTCGCAGATGATCCCGGCATAAGCCCTTGAATTTATCGCCGCCCCGGTTACCCCTGGCGCGCGGTTTTGCATGGGCGACATCGCGTTGTACAGATGCGTGACACAGCGCGCACCAGCCTCAAAACTGGCTTGCACGGCCTCAGCGTCAGCGTCAGAATGGCCGATCGAGACCACGGCCCCAGTCGCCGCCAGACGGGTGATCTGGGCCGGGGTTGCCGCCTCAGGTGCGAGCGTGATCATCACCATAATACCCGCCGCGCGCAGCCGCTCAACATGGGTTTGCGTTGTCTCATCCATGGGGCGGACATGTCTGGCCGCATGGGTGCCGCGCCGCGCCAGGCTAATATGCGGCCCCTCAATATGCAGACCAAGAATGCCCTCTTGGCCCGGCGCCTCCAAAGCGGCCTCAACCGTTGCTGCCAGCACATCGGCACTGTCGGTAATCACCGTGGGCAATATGCCAACCGTGCCAAACCGGCGATGTGCGGCGGCGATTTGGCCCATCGCTGCGGCGGTGGGCACATCATTGAGCAAGACATTGCCGCCGCCATTGACCTGAAGATCAAGATAGCCGGGGCTGACAATACCGGGCAGGTTTGTGACCAGCGTATCGGCCGGCAGCGCATTGGCTTGACACATTGCGGCAACCTGCGCGCCGCGTATTTGCAGCGCCATATTCTCGACCAACTGTTGGCCGTCAAACAACAAATGCGGGCAGAACCAGCGGGCAGTATCCTTAACTGTCATCACGTTCTCCTCGCCTGCTTGGGCCGTTCTTTTAACCGCTGGCCTTGCTCTGCGCTAGCCATATTGCGACCCGCTCGGTTTTGCTAATGCCGCCAGCGCCGCACCGCGCGCGCCACTTGCCGCACCGCCCTGCGCCAATAGCAGCTTAGGGATACCGTATCCGGGCAGCTGCACCGCCTGCATGGCCGCGCTCAAATCATCACACAAGCCCGAAATGGCCGAGAGGCCACCGCCGATAATGATCGCTTCGGGGTCAATATTAAGCGTCAGGCCAAGCAGAAACTCGGCCATGCCCGCACACCATGCAGCCCAAACTTTGTCTTCCGCGCCGCCCTTGCCGCGCCCAGCGGCCACCTGCGGCGGGGTCATGTTGTGCCCGGTCAGCGCCAGCGCTAGCCGGGTCATGCCGGGGCCGGACAAATAGGTTTCAGCGCAGCCCAACCGGCCACAGCCACACGGCACCAGCGGCAGATTATAGGCGCTGGTCAGCGTCGCCGGGGCGGCCACATGGCCAAACTCGCCGCCAAGCCCAAGTGCCCCAGTCAGCAGCTTGCTTTGCGAACAGATGCCGCCGCCAAGACCGGTGCCAATGATCAGCCCGATCACCGGGTCATAGCCCTGTCCTGCACCAAGCACAGCTTCGGAAAGCGCAAAGGCGCGGCAGTCATTTACATAGGTAATCGGCCTGCCAATGGCGGTGGCAATATCGGCGGGC
>JAESRD010000008.1 GCA_016764835.1 Paracoccaceae bacterium
ACCATCATTGAGGCGAAAATTAGCAGTGGCAAAATGCCCGCGCCGAGCAGCTTATACTTGTCACGCTTCGAGATCATGCGGTCTTCGGCCGACAATGCCGGGCCGAGCGACGGGTTAATCTTGCACCGAATGTAGATGTAGATGATGAACATCGTCGCCATCATCAGCCCCGGAATAAGCCCGGCCAGCCAAAGCCGGCCCACCGGCTGACGCGCGATCATGGCATAAAGCACAAGCACGACCGAGGGCGGCACGAGGATACCCAGCGACGAGCCCGCCTGAATAACCCCAGTGACCATGATTTTATCATAACCCCGCCGCAACAGCTCGGGCAGCGCAATGGTCGCCCCAATCGCCATGCCCGCGACGCTAAGGCCATTCATGGCCGAAACCAGCACCATCAGCCCGATCGTGCCAATGGCCAAGCCGCCATCGATCGACCCCATCCAATAGTGGAACATTTTGTACAGATCATCGGCCAGCCCGCTTTCCGACAGGATATAGCCCATGAAGATAAACATCGGCAGGGTCAGCAGCGGATACCATTTCATCAGCTTCATGGCCGAGGCAAAGGGGATATTGCTGCCCCCTGTGCCCCACATGATCATGGCCCCCGCAGCGGCGACAAAGCCAATAGCGCCAAACACGCGCTGCCCTGTCAGCAGCATCAGCATCAGCGACGAGAACATCAGAATTGCGATCATTTCGTAAGACATCAGAGGGGTTCTCCACGCAGGCGCAACAGGTCTTTAAACAGCTCAGAGAGCGCCTGCATCAACATCAGAAATATGGCGATGCACATGATCGATTTTATCGGCCACATATGCGGCCGCCATGCGGTCGGGCTGCGCTCCATAAAGCCCAGCATGTCTGATGCGCCCTCGGGGCCACCAGAGAGGAAGGCCCAAAGCAGCTGGACAAAGAACAGGTAGGCTTCTTTGCCACAGTAGCCGAGCGAATAGGCAAGGCTGCTGAGGCCACCATGCAGCAAAATAGCGAGGTAAAACATCAGCATGAACACGGTTATCGCATCAACAGCGGCCTTCTTGCGGTCCGACCATTCGCCGTAGATCAGGTCCATGCGGACATTGGCGCCAAGCTGGATTGAGTACGGCCCGCCGAGCATGAAATAGCCAACCATAACGAACTGGGCGACTTCGAGTGTCCATTGTGAGGGCGCGAAAAATGTCTTTGAGATCGACGACCAGAGTAGCACCGCCATCAGCACAAAAATGCCGTACATGGCAATGCGGCCAAGGCGGTAGTTGATCGCGTCTACGATCCGGATAAAGCCGCGTGCAAATCTGCTTATCATCTGACCCTCTTTGCTTGTGATTCTTGTGCCACCGCTGGCAGGCCAGAGGCGATAACGCTGTGCAACATTTGCGCGGCAGCATCGCAGCCCGCCTCATCACTGATCAGATCATTGCGCAGCTCAAACATAACATTGAGCACACCGCCCGCGGCGCCGTGAATGTCGAGCGTATGCGACACGCCATCGGTCGGGCCGTATGGCGCATTGAGTTCTGCGGCCCAGCCGCTGGCTTGGGCGGCGGGCAGCATTGTTTGGGCCAAGCGGTCGTCTTGCCCGTGCAAAACCCCCAGCTCTACCTTGCGCTGCACACCATAATAAACCGGGGTAAAACTATGCATAGTGACCAAGATAACCGGCGGCGCATCAGCCTGCGCGGCACGGGCAATGCTCCCAGCCAACGTGCGCTCAAGCGCGCGGCGAAACGGATGATATACGCCCACTTCACGCAGCTGGGTAGCGGCGGCACTCAGCCCAACATTGCCCGGGACATCATAGATTTCACTCTTGGGCGTTATGGCCCCCGGCGCGCCCGGCGCACGGTTACAATCATAAACCAGCCGCGACACCCGTGACGCAACCAGCGGCGCGTCAAACAGCGCGCTGAGCCGCAGCGCTACGGCAAATGCGCCAATATCCCATGCGGCATGTGAGCTGCGCGCCAGCTCATCTAGGCCCAGCCCGTTCAAAGCGGCGGGGATCATTGGCGATGCATGTTCACAAACCAGCACTATCGGGCCGCAGCCAGAGGCGTTAACCACCTCATATGCAGCACCTTCAGCGGCACTGAGCAGGCCAGCGCTAAGCGCGTCCGTATCGTCGTGTTGGTTTGGCATTGGTTAATTTATACCCCCGTAACGATCCTTACAGGTTTTCTTGCTCTGTCAAGAACGCTTCACTAAGCTGCCCATCAAAGAACCGCGATTTTACGCCAAAGGACCAAGCAAGTGGCACAAAGCACCGACACGGTGAAACTGCGGATCCAAACCCGCATTGACAGCCTGACCCAGTCAGAGCGGCAGGCGGCGATTGTGTTGCTGCAAGATTATCCGGTGCAGGGGCTTGGCTCTATCACCACGCTCGCCGCCGCCGCCGGTGTCTCGTCGCCAACGATATTGCGCATGGCCCGCAAGCTGGGCTTTGACGGGTTTGCCGCCATGCAAGACGCGTTGCGCGCCGAGCTGGCCGCACAAATAAAGCTGCCGATATCCAAGGGCAGCTGGCCGCCTGACCATGACCACAGCCATATCCTTGCCCGCTTTGCCGAGGCCGTGGCCGCCAATATCGCCTCGGTTCTGCAACAGACCGAACCCGCTTTGTTTGACAAAACCGCCGCCCTGCTGGCCGACCAAAGCAAGCAGATCAGCATTGTCGGTGGTCGGATCACCCGGCCCAACGCCGACTACTTGTATAACCACCTGCAAATCATCCGCCCCGGCGTGACCCTGCTTGCCCCGTCAGCCAATGTCTGGCCACAGTTTCTACTCGATAGCGGGCCGAGCTCGATTCTGGTGCTTTTCGACATTCGCCGCTATGAAAGCGACCTGTTCAAGCTGGCCAATCTGTTTACGCAGCGCGGCGGCGCCTTAGTGTTGTTCACTGACATTTGGGGCTCGCCGATCACCAAACTGGCTGATCTGGCGTTTCATGCGCCGATTGAGGCGCCCTCAAGCTGGGATTCAACCATTGCGCTGATGGTGCTGATCGAGGCGCTGATCGCGCAGGTACAGAGCAATTGCGGTGACCAGAGCCGCGAGCGAATTACCGAGCTGGAATCAATGTTTGTGCATACAAAACTGTTTCGTGACTTCACCTAGCGCCAAAACATTGCAACGACACTTAGGGCTAACGCGTTACAACCGCAGACAAAATCGCCAGCATTCCCTTTGGGCGGCGTCTAATGTATACATTTAGGCAGAATCTCACAGGAAATTACTGCCAATGAGTAAGAATGATAGCCGCGCCGTGCCAAAAGCGAGCAATGGCAAAACCCACGCAATCCGCGCACTTCTTGACCTCAGACAACGCATATTGGCCGGCCAATTGCCCGGCGGCACAAGGCTCTACGAAGTTGCCATGGCCGAAGAGCTGAACATTTCGCGCACACCTTTGCGCGAGGCCATGTCGCGGCTGACCGAAGAAGGGCTGCTAGAGCGCGCCATGGGCGGCGGCTTTGTCGTGCGTAGTTTTGGCTACGCAGATGTTGCCGACGCGATAGAGCTGCGCGGCGTGCTTGAGGGTATGGCCGCACGGCTGGCGGCCGAACGCGGCGTCAGCGCTCAAAATATGGCCCCGCTTGAGCAGATTGTTGTTGATCTGGATAATTGTTTCGAGACCGATGGCGAGCTGATTGATTTTGAAAGATATTCTGAGCTAAACGAGGCATTTCACAACAGCATAGCCCGGCTTGCTGGCAGCGCTATTGTGATCAGAGAGCTGGAGCGCGCCAAGTCGCTGCCCTTTGCTTCGCCCTCGGCCTTTTTGCCCGACAAAGCCGATATTCAGAACTTCCGCCGCTCGTTGATTATTGCTCAAGAACACCACCGTGGACTTGTTGATGCGATAAAGGCCCGCGAGGGCAGCCGCGCTGAGATGATCGCCCGCGAACATGCCCGGATCGCCCGCAAGAATCTCGACTATATTTTGATGCAAGGCGGTGATCTTGCCTCGCATATGCCGAGCCTCGCCTTGGTTGTTGAATAAGCAAATTGGATACATTGCCGAGCTGCGCCGCCAACAAAATATGCCAAATACGGGTGTTTTCGCCTGTTCAGGTGGCAGGTGCACAAAAAATCCTTGCTTTCGGGCAAGATTTACGAAAACAATGTATACATTAATTCATATGGAGGGGACGGCATGGCCAACAGCCTAGAAGACGCAATCCAGCAATCTGGCAACACTGTCGAGATGCTGCGCAACAGCAAAGTCGGGATGTATGTATACCCGGTGGTCGCACCGGAATTCACCAACTGGCGTGATGAGCAGCGCGCATGGCGCGAAACCGCGGTTTTGTTCGACCAAAGCCACCATATGGATGAGCTGACGATCGAGGGCCCTGACGCCGAGGCTTTTCTGTCGCAGCACGGCATTAACTCATTTGCCAATTTTGGCCTCAACCGCGCCAAGCACTTTGTGCCTGTCACCCCGGCTGGCCATGTTATTGGCGACCAGATTATTTTTCGCGAGCGCGAAGATAAGTTTCTGCTCGTTGGCCGCGCGCCAACGGCGAACTGGCTCAAATTCTGTGCAGCCGTGGGCAAATGGTCTGTGCGTATTCACCACGACCCGCGCTCGCCTTCGCGCCCCAACGGCGAGCGGGTTTTGCGCCAGCATTACCGGTTCCAGATTCAAGGCCCGCAAGCCAATGCTATCTTTGAGAAGATGAATGGCGGCCCGGTTCAGGACATTAAGTTCTTCCATATTGACGAGATCAATGTTGGCTCAAAGCGGGTGAAAGCCCTGCGTCACGGTATGGCCGGCGCGCCGGGTCTTGAGATTTGGGGCCCCTATGCCGACCGCGAATACATTCACTCAGTGATCATGCAAGCGGCCAAAGACGCAAATGTGAACATGTATGAAGTCGGTGCGCGCGCCTATTCGACTAACACGCTTGAAAGCGGCTGGATTCCATCGCCCCTGCCCGGCATCTATTCGGGTGACGGCATGGTCAAAGAATACCGTCAATGGCTCGGCGCAGATGCGTATGAGGCGATTGGCGCAATCGGCGGCAGCTTTGTTTCTGACAATATCGAAGACTATTACGTCAACCCTTTTGAGTTGGGCTATGATTTCTACATTGGCTGGAAGAAAGACAACTTTGTTGGCAAAGAAGCGCTCACGGCGATGAAGTCTGCCACGCACCGCAAGAAGGTCACCTTTGAGTGGAATGCGGATGATGTGGTTAAAGTCATTGCGTCGGCGTTCAAGCCGGGCGAAGATCACTATAAGTGGATCGACTTCCCGCAGCCAAACTACGCTTCAACCAATGCCGATATGGTATCGCGCGACGGCAAAATGGTCGGGATGAGCATGTTTAACGGCTACTCGTACAATGAGCGCTGCATGTTGTCGCTCGGCGTGGTTGATGCCGATGTGCAAATTGGCGATGTCCTGTCGATGACTTGGGGCGAGCCAAATGGCGGATCGGGCAAAACATCGACCGAACGGCATAAGCAAACCGAGATCCGCGTGCGGGTTTCGCAGACGCCATATGCAGCCGAAGCACGCGATAACTACGCAGATAGCTGGCGCACGAAGTAAGGTCGCCACCTCTGCGCAGGATATCGTGCAAAAAATTGGGCCGCCCGGCACAAGCTATGCCGGGCGGCCCGTTACATGAGGAAACCGGGAGGGGTTTCCGCGCAACTGGGAGGAACATTATGTTGCATAATACTGTTATTAAGGCGGCCGGTCTGGCCGCTGCCGTTCTCATGACTGCCGCGCCGGTATCGGCCGAAGTCCTGAAACTCGCCCACTGGGTGCCGCCAGCCCACGTGCTGACATCATCAACAATTGAGCCGTTGCAAAACGCACTGGCAGCTGCGGGCAGCGATCTTGAGATCGAAGTTTTCCCCGGCGGTGAGCTGGGCGCTGGCCCGCTTGAGCAATATATCCGTGCCGTCCAAGGCGTGGCTGATATTACTTGGGGTCTGCAAGGCTACACATCCAGCCAGTTTCCGCTGACCATGGTTTCCGAGCTGCCCGGCGTATTGCCAGAGGGCATGAGCGGATCGGCCATGTTCTGGAACGCTTATGATGATCATCTGACAGGCGAGTTCCCCGGCACTGTGCCGCTGGCACTTTGGCTGTCTGAGCCAAATATCTTCATCATGAAAGATATTGACGTGCATTCGCCGGCCGATGTGGCTGGTCTCAAGATCCGGGTTTCGGGTTCTGCTGCGGCTGCCGTCATGGAAGCACTGGGTGCGACCCCTGTGCAAATGCCAGCGGGCCAAATCTATAACGCCCTGCAAACTGGGCTGATCGACGGCGTGATCACCGGCGCCAGCGCTGTTGGCGATTTCCGTCTTGATGAAGTGGCAAACAGCTATTCGCTGGGCGCGCCTCTGGGTCGGATCGGCTTTTATCTGGTCATGAACGGCGAACGCTATGACGGTCTGTCTGATGACCAACGCGCAGCCCTTGATGCCGCAAGCCGCTCGGTTCTGTCTGAAAGCGCCGAAGCTGGCTGGAATGCCCGCGCATTGTCGGTGATCGAAGGTCTACGCGCCACAGGTGATAACAACGTGATCGACCTGTCCGATGATGAGATTGCCGGATTTGCCGCTCTTACACTGCCCGTCACAGACGCTATTGTGTCTGAGCTGGGCGCGCAAGCCGTCCTTGCTGCGATGCAAGGCGAGTAACCGCAGGTGCAAGCAATCAAGAAATGGGCGGACAGGCTAACCAGCTTGGCCGCCCTTTTTGGCACTTTGGGCCTGATGGTCGAAGTGGCTGTCATATTGGTCGATGTTGTCGGCCGGTATTTTAACAATCCGCTGACAGGGGCGCAGGATATTAGCCAAATGGCGCTGATCTTTATCGTCTTTGGCGGCATGTCGCTGTGCGACAAGCTGGGCGGGCATATCAGCGTTGATGTGTTTGAACCGATGCTGCCGCGGGTGGTGATCTGGCTGGGCGATGTTATTGCCCCGGCCCTTGGTGTGATCATCTTCGTGCTGCTGGCTTGGACAACATATGAGAGTGCTGTTTTGTCGCGCATGCTGAATTTGTCGACCAATATCATAAACTTACCAAAAGCTACGTTTCAATATGTGGTCATTGCCGCGTCGCTAATAACAGCGCTTGGCATGCTGCTTAAAACCATAGATGTGGCGTTCGGCGGCGGCGCAGACCAGAAAAAGCCAGAACTGGGAGCAGGTTCATGACCGACTATTCGATCGGCGTTACCGGGATGGCAATTCTGCTCATCCTGCTTTCACTGCGCATTCCTGTGGCTTTTTCAATGTTCGTCGTTGGCTTCATTGGCATTGCGGTGCTCAACGGGCTGCCTGCGGCCATGTCGCTGCTGGCGGGCGAGACATTTACCCTGGCCTCTTCGGCTGAGCTGGTCGTGGTGCCGTTGTTCATCCTGATGGGCAATGTGGCGACTGAGACCGGCATGAGCAGGCGATTATATGACGCGGCTTACGCCATCATTGGCCGGGTACGCGGCGGGCTGGCCTCGGCCACCGTCATCGGCTGCGGCGGTTTTGCCGCCCTGTCCGGCTCGTCGGTCGCCTCGGCGCTGACCATGGGCAAAGTGTCGCTCAAAGAGATGGACCGTTTCGGCTATGACCCGCGCCTGTCTACCGGCGTGGTCGCCGCTGGCGGCACGCTGGGCATCCTCATTCCGCCATCGACCGGCTTTGTGATCTACGCGATCCTGACCCAAGAAAGCATTGGCCGCTTGTTTCTGGCCGGGGTGTTTCCGGGGCTGCTACTATTGTCGATGTTCGTCGGCACGGTGATCTTGCTGTGCACAATCAACCCGGCGCTCGGCCCCGCTGGCCCAAAGACAAGCACCGCGCAAAAGCTGCAAGCTATGGTCGGCGCCGTGCCGATTGTTGGCGTTATTATCCTGACCATTGGCGGCATTTATGG
>JAESRD010000118.1 GCA_016764835.1 Paracoccaceae bacterium
CACATTACCGGCGCGCCGCCGCCATAAGCCGTGCAAATTGCCGCGCCCGCGTTCAAAACCCCCGGCCCCGGCACAACGCTAAACACCCCCGCCCGCCCAGTCGATTTGGCATAGCCATATGCCATATAAGCAGCGCCCTGCTCATGGCGCGAATGAATAAACCGCACCTGTGGCCGCCGGGCCAAAGCATCTGACAGCTCATAGCTATGCGCCCCCGGAATACCAAAAACCGTGTCCACATCATGCGCCACAAGTGCGCCCACAATTATGTCCGAGGTTGTATGTTTCATCGCCTATCCGCCCTATAAATGCTGTGCGCGCAACGCCCGCAAGCCGCCGGTCAGCGCGCCAACATCGGTGCCAACAGCGATAAAGTTCACGCCCATCGCCCGGTAACCGCGCAGCAATTCAGGGTCCATCGACAAGATGCCAGACGCCTTGCCCGCCGCATTGATCCGCCCCAGCGCATCGACAACAACCGCCTGTACCTCAGCCGCACCCAGATCACCGGCAAAGCCCATATCTGCCGCCAAATCGGCTGGTCCAATAAACACGCCGTCCACGCCATCCACCGCCAAAATACCGTCTAATTCCGCTATCCCGGCCCGGCTCTCAACCTGAACCAAAACGCATATCTGCGCATCTGCCGTTGCCTGATAATCGCCAATCGCATTAAACCGAGACGCCCGGCCAAGCGACGCGCCAACCCCGCGCACACCGCGCGGCGGATAGCACACCGACCGCACAATCTCTTGCGCCTGCGCCGCGCTCTCAACCATCGGCACCAGAAATGACTGCACACCAATATCCAAATATTGCTTGATCAATACCCGGTCCCCCGTCGGCGGCCGCACCACCGCAGCCACAGGATATCCCTGCATCACCGCCAGCTGCTCCATGATCGTCCGCAGATCATTTGGCGCATGCTCGCCGTCAATTAACAGCCAATCAAAGCCGCTCAGCGCCGCAATCTCAGCCGTATAGGCATTGGCCAGTCCCAGCCACAGCCCAATCAGCTGGGCGTCGCGGGCCAACGCCGCCTTAAAGGTATTTATCGGTGCAGGCATTTTGCCCTCCTATTCAAAGCGGCAGCTCACGGCCCCAAACCGGCCAAAATCGGCCTCAATCAGCGCCCCCGCCATTGTCTCAACCGGGCGCACAAACGACCCCGACAAAATAATATCCCCAGACTCAATCACCTGCCCATATTGCGCCATCCGCCGCGCCAACCAAACCACGCTTTCCACTGGATCATCAAGCACCCCAGCGCCCAGCCCGGTCTCTTCAACCCCACCATTGCGCCGCACAATCGCCCCAACCCAGCGCAGATCAAACGTATCAACCCGGTGCCGCTGCGCCCCAAGCACAATTCCCGCATTTGCTGCATTGTCAGCAATCGTATCAATCACGCTACGCCCCTGCCCCGTCGCCCGATCAACCCGCACAATCCGCGTGTCCAAAATCTCCAGCGACGGCGTCACATAATCGGTCGCCGCAATCACATCCGCCCGGCTGACATCAGCCCCGGCCAGCGGCGCGCGCATCACAAACGCAATCTCAGCCTCAATCCGCGGCGCAATAAACCGCCCCGCAGGCACAACAGCCCCACTCGCAAAAACCATATCGTCAAGCAGCACACCGCTATCAGGAATATCAATCCCCAGCGCAGACTGCATCGCCTTCGATGTCAGCCCTATCTTCCAGCCAACACCCTTGCGCCCCGATTTCAGCGCTACAAATGCCCGCTGCACCGCATAAGCATCATCCATATCCATTCCCGGATATTGCAACGTCAAAAGCCCAATCTGCACAGTGCTAACTTCGGCCTCAACCAACCGCGCCGCCGCGTCAGCGACCTGCGCCTCAGTCAAACTCATCCCTCATCCACCACGCCATTGCGCAGCACACCAATCCCCTCGGCCTCAATCTCAACCACATCACCCGGCTTCAGCCAGATCGGCGGATCAAACCGCGCGCCCGCCCCGGTCGGTGTGCCGCAGATGATCACATCACCCGGCACCAGCGTGGTAAATGTCGAGATATAATTGATAATCCGCGCGAAGCTAAACATCATCCGGCTGGTCCGGTCATCCTGACGCAACGCGCCGTTTACACGCGTTGTCAGCCGAATATCCGCCAGCTGCGCCGGATCCGTATATGGCACAATCCAAGGCCCCATCGCCCCAGAGCCGTCAAAATTCTTGCCCTGGGTGACATTAAACTTCGCATGCCGCACCCAGTCGCGCAAAGTTCCCTCATTGCACAGCGTCAGCGCCGCAATATGCTCAAGCGCGTGCCGCTCAGCAATCCGCCGCCCGCCCGTGCCGATGATAATCGCAATCTCGCCCTCATAATCAAGCTGCTCCGATTCCGGCGGCCGCGTCAGCGCCACCCCGTGCCCAACAAATGAGCGCGCAAACCGAATGAACAGCGACATGTTCTTAGGCGCCGCCTGCCCGTCCTTATATTCAGCATTGCGATCGGGGAAATTCACCCCAACGCAAATAATCTTCTCAGGTGCCGCAATCGGTATCTCATAAGTAAACGTGTCCGGCCCAAAGTCAGCCCCCCGCCCCTCAGCCGCCGCCACCAAATCACCCAACCGCCCGGCAACAACAACATCCTGAAGCGTCGCAAACCCCGCACCAAGATCCCCGGTCTGGTCCAAAACACCGCTATCCAAAACAGCCCCATACCGCAGCGCACCCCCCGCCCGATAAGCTGCAATCCGCCCAGGAATTTCTGGTGCCACTACGCTATCCCACCAAAGCACAGATACTTAATCTCGGTAAAATCATCCAACCCATAGCGAGAGCCTTCCCGGCCAATCCCAGATTGTTTAATCCCGCCAAACGGCGCTTCGGCCGTTGAAATCAACCCGGTATTTATCCCAACCATACCGTATTCCAACTGCTCCCCAAGCAGCCAAGACCGCGCCAAATCGCGGGTATAAAAATACGCCGCCAGCCCAAACTCAGTGTCATTGGCCAGCGCCACAACCTCTGCATCAGTCTCAAACCGAAACAGCGGGGCCACCGGCCCAAATGTTTCCTCGCGCGCCACGGCCATATCAGCCGTCACCCCGGCCAAAACCGTCGGCTCAAAGAACGTGCCACCAAGCGCATGCGCCTTACCGCCAGAGATAATCGTCGCCCCTTTACCAACAGCATCAGCAATATGTTCCTCAACCTTGGCCACAGCCGCCGCGTCTATCAACGGCCCAAATGTCACCCCAGCCTCAAGCCCATTGCCAACCTTCAGCGCCCCCAAAGCCGCACTCAGCTTCTCGGCAAAAACATCATAAACCCCGCTCTGCACATAAATCCGGTTGGCACAGACACAAGTCTGCCCATTATTACGAAACTTGGAGATCAGCGCCCCCTCAACAGCCGCATCAATATCAGCGTCATCAAACACGATAAACGGCGCATTGCCACCCAGCTCCAGCCCGAGTTTTTTAACAGTATCAGCACTTTGCCGCATCAACGTCTTGCCCACTTCCGTCGAGCCGGTAAACGTCACCTTGCGCACAATATTGCTGCCCGTCATTGCCCCGCCAATCGCCCGCGCAGCCCCGGTAATCACACTAAATAGCCCCTTTGGCAGCCCAGCCCGCTCAGCCAATACCGCCAAAGCAATCGCCGAAAACGGCGTTTGCGACGCCGGTTTAAGCACCACCGCACAGCCCGCCGCCAAGGCCGGCCCAACCTTGCGCGTGATCATCGCATTCGGGAAATTCCAAGGCGTAATCGCCGCCACAACCCCAATCGGCTGTTTAATCACAACGATCCGTTTGTCAGCCCCATGCCCCGGAATAACATCGCCATACATCCGGCGCGCTTCCTCTGAGAACCACTCAATAAAGCTGGCCCCATAGATAATCTCGCCGCGCGCCTCGGCCAGTGGTTTGCCCTGCTCCAGTGTCAAAATCATCGCCAGATCATCGGCATTTTCAACAATCAGGTTGAACCAATCGCGCAAGATATTGGCCCGTTCCTTAGCCGTCCGCCCCGCCCAAGATTTTTGCGCAATTTGCGCCGCCACAATCGCCGCCTCGGTCTGCGCCGCGCCCAAAGAAGGCACTTGGCCAATCACCTCACCCGATGCCGGGTTGGTTACATCAAGCGCCTCACCGCCGCCCAACTCAACCCAATTTTCCCCAATCAGATTGGCCTGCCTAAATAGGCTCTGGTCGTTCAATTCCATGATTTCATTCCCTTTAAACTCAAGGCGCAATTATTGGCTGTGCTTTCAACTCGGGCTCCTGCGTCTCCAAACCCATAAAAACCGAGCCCCGCTCAAACCAGCTGCGTGGTGCCGGAGCACCCCATAATGTCTGCCGCTGCGGGTCTTTCAGATCCCACTTTATTGGCTCCAGATCCGGGTCAACTGTCTGGTAATCCGAGCAATATATCTCAATCCTGTGCCCATCAGTGTCAAGCACATACAAAAAAAACGCGTTCGATATCCCGTGCCGCCCCGGCCCGCGCTCAATATTTGACAGATAGCCAGTCGTTGACATCAGATCGCACAGATCAATGATGTTAAGCGGTGTCGGCACCCAAAACGCAGTGTGGTGCAACCGCGGCCCAGTGCCATTGGTAAATGCCACATCATGAATGCCGCCCTTGCGGTGCATCCAAGCCGCCCAAAGCCTGCCAGATTCCTCATCTTCGGTATATTCCGTCACCCGAAAACCCATCTCATTATAGAAAGCCACAGACGCATCTACATCCGGCGAGAACAGGTTAAAATGATCAATCCGCAACGGTTTCACACCGTGATACAGCCCATATTTTTGGTGAATAGGCGCCAGCCGCTCCATCTTGTGGTAAAACTCGATCGGCGCGCCAAAACAGTCCGTGCTGGCCAATGTTCGGCCCTGATAGGGCCGCTCAACCCAGGCCGTCGGCTGACCCTTGCCCTTAAACCAAGCCTCGGCCTTATCAAGATCATCTTCCGCATAAACCTTATAGGCAAGGTATTTGACACAAGGCTCACCGCCCTCGGCCTGTCGCAATATGAGGCAGTGGTGGCCGCGCTCCTCCATTGCCCGCAGATAAACCGCTTTGTCGTCTTCATCCGTTACTTGCAGGCCCAACATATCGGCATAAAACTTGCGGCTATCTGCAAGGTCAGACACGGTATATTCAACATGGCTCAACCGCACGATGTTAAAAGCTGGGTAAAGATTAGAAGCTGGGACTGGCATTTATTCCTCCGAAATTACATCGTTGCGCCGCGCCGAACGCCGCCGGTTCAGCCGCCAAGTTTAGGGATGTCATGCGGGCCAGTGGCCAAACAAATATTGTAAGTTTCCATATAAAAATCAAACGACCAATCGCCGCCATCACGGCCAATTCCTGAATTTTTAGTGCCGCCAAACGGGGTTGGCAAATGGCGTACATTTTCCGAGTTAACCCACATCATGCCGGCCTCAAGCCGCTCCGTCATCCACAAGGCCCGTGTCAAATCTTGCGTCCAAATGTAAGCGGTCAGCCCGTAATCAGTATCATTGGCTATCGCCAGCGCCTCAGCCGCGTCACTAAACCGAATAGCTGTCAAAACCGGACCAAAAATCTCCTCGCGTGCAATCCGCATGTCGTTGGTTGCATTGGTAAATAACGTCGGCCGCACATAGCACCCCACATCGCCGACCTTCACCCCACCCGCCGCAATCACAGCGCCATCTTGCTTGGCAATCTCAAAATATGACAGCACCTTTGCCTCATGTTCCGGGTGGATCAGCGGGCCAATAACAGTCTGCGGGTCGAGCGGGTGCCCGACCCTAATCGCGTCAGCCTTCTGCGCCACACGCCGGGTAAATTCATCGTAGATACTGTCCTGAATCAGCAGCCGAGACGACGACGTACAGCGCTCGCCATTGAGCGAATAAATCATGAACACAGCCGCATCGACTGCCCGCTCAATATCGGCATCTTCAAAAACAATAATCGGATTTTTACCACCAAGCTCAAAATGCACCCGTTTGAGCGTATCGGCCGCTTGGCGCATAATCGCAGCCCCCGTGCGCCCTTCGCCAACCAGCGCCACCGCCTTAATCGCCGGGTGCTCAGTCAGCGCCTTGCCCGCGCCCTCACCCAACCCATTAACAACATTCCAAACTCCCTTCGGCAGCCCGGCACCCTCGGCAATTTCAACCAATAACTTGGCCGTCAACGGCGAAAATTCCGCCGGTTTATGCACCACCGTGCAGCCCGCCGCCAAAGCTGGCGCGATCTTCCAAGTCGACAACATAAACGGCGTATTCCACGGCGTAATTATCCCAACCGGCCCAATCGGGCGGCGTGATGTCATGTTAATCTGACCCGGCGCATATATGGTCTGGCCGTCACGGGCTTCAGGCGCTTTATCGCCAAAATACCGAAAATTTGCCGCCCCGCGCAAAGCCGCCTTGGCCATAAACCGGATCGCTTGCCCGGTATCCATCGCCTCAACAAAAGCAATCTCTTCGGCCCGCTCAACGATCGCATCAGCAACCTTGTTCAATAATTTACGCCGCTTAGCCCCTGCCATATCGCGCCAGGCCGGAAACGCCGCCGCCGCAGCGCAGCACGCCGCATCAATATCAGCACTGTCGCCCTTCGCCGCCAGCGCCAAACAAGCGCCATCAACCGGCGAAATAACCTCAAATGTCTCGCCTGAAACCGCAGAAACCGACGCGCCATTAATATGATTAAGCACGCCGTCCGCCCTAAAACGCGCCAAATATCTCTCGGCTTTCGCTCGGTTTTCTTCAAAAATGCTCATCGTTCTGGCCTCACTTTTCACTTGGCTCTGTCAATGCCAATCGCGCATGTATCGGGTTGGCTTTCCAACTGGTAGCCGCATCAATTTCACAAATTTCCAGCGACAGAGCAAAATACCCTGTCAGCAATTCCTCGGCAAAAATCGCCTGCGCTTCTTGCATCAGCGCCTCCCCCGCCCGGCGACGTGTCGCTAAATCTCGGCCAGACCCAATGCGGATTTGCAAATGCGCAAATGCATTGTCAGAGTGGGCATCCGCCAGTGAGAATAACTCGGCCCGATGCGCGCGCACCCGCACGCCGGCGCATGGAAATACCCCGGTCCTGATCATAGCGACCCGCAGCGTTTCACATGCGGCCGCCATATCGACACGTGGATCAAGATTTGCGGAATATTCTATAATCAGATGTGGCATTCAAACTCTTTTGTTATATTTAACATGTTAATTTTAAGCATCTATGTCAACTGATTTTGCACCCACCCTATTCAGAATCCTCCGGTGACAGCATCGCCGCATTACGTAATTCATCAAGCAGTCGAAGCAGTTCAGTCATGTTATCCATGCCAAATCGGGCCTCAATATCACGGTAAATTGCCTCCGATCCCACCGAGGCTTCCTCAAAAAGGTCCAACCCCTTTTTCGATAGAACCACCAAATGGCGTCGGTTATCTTCCGTCTTGACCGAATGTATCAAATCTTTTTCTGACAAAGTTCTGAATATACGGGTCAAAGACGGCGGCAAAATCACACATCTCTCCGAAAGGGTTTTGGAATCCAGAGGTGAATCATCCGCCAATGCCCGGATAACTCGCCATTGTTGCAGCGTAAGCCCGTAGCTTTCGACATGCCCCTTGAACCGCCGCATAGTTCCCTCACGCGCGCGCAGCAACGAAATTGGCAAAGCCCGCTGAAAGCTTCGTAGCCGCCGGCCATTTACCTCATCCATAGATAACTTCTCTTGTTAAACAGGTTGCTATTGCTCTTAAGATAGACAGATTACTTTCAAATGAAACAAAAATCAATACTGTCCCTCCCCCAATACGCCTGCGACATGCCATGGTGAGACAAGCACCTTCATAGGCCAACAACAATCCGCTAAACCTCTCGCAAACGGAACGAACCATACGGAACAAATCTAAATGACTCTTTTGGCAAACCTTTCAATGTATGATCCACCACTTATGCGCGACCATACAAATGCACTCTGGGAAACAATTGCACAGCAATTGCGCAGCATTGGCCTAGATGCTCCAGAAAGATTGCAATGGTCTGATGACATTTTGAGCGACTGGCTGAATAAAAACCTATTGCTCAGCCAGACCTGCGGCTACCCCTATGTCAGCAAACTACGTGGCAATGTCAAACTTGTCGGTATTCCCGATTATGGTGCCGTCACCGGAAAACCCGGCTGGTATTACAGCGTCATCATTTGCCACAAGGATGACCAGCGCAGCCAGCTTGCCAACTTTGCAAAAACCAAATTTGCTTATAATGAAACCAACAGTCAATCCGGCTGTCAGGCCATGATGTACACGCTCAAAAAATCAGTCGGTGACGGTAAATTTTTTGCAAAATGCATTGAAACCGGCGCGCATAAAATGTCGGCAAAAGCAGTCTCCGAAGGACGAGCAGATATTGCAGCAATCGACATAATAACTTGGCAACACCTCTGTCGAGACGAGCCCTTTACCAACAATCTGCGCGTCCTGCATCAAACCGCACCAACACCCGGCCTGCCCTATATCTGCGCCCAACAATTTGATGCCGCCGCAATAGCCCTTTCTATTCAGAAAGCAATGCACCTATTACCCAAAGAAACCAGCGACGTGCTATTCTTAAAGGGGTTTATACCTGCAATAGATCAGGACTATGATCTAATAGATCAACGAAGCCATTTTTCCAAACCTGTATTCAATGCGCATTTCCCCGATCAGAAATCAAACTAGAAGTCTCCTCGATTAGAACACTCAGCCTATCTTCAGTTACTGAATAGCCTTTATACTGGGGTAAGCCGCACAAAATGCCTGATAGCCCTCATTAAATACGCCCCGCATTGAGACATCAGGGTATATTGTTTCGCTAATCTCAGGCGCTGTCATTATCTGTTCAACCGTCGCCCCCGTTGCCGCGACCATACCCAGCCTTGCCGCCCCCAATGCTGCACCGAACTCACCGCTACTCGGCAAATGCAGCGGCACATCAAGCACCGTCGCAATCAACCGTAGCCAATAGCGCGACGCTGTGCCGCCGCCTATCGCAATCAGTTGTTCAATCCGCGCATCGGTGGCGATTAGCGCCTCGAAACTGTCGCGTAGCCCAAACGCCACGCCTTCCAGCACGGCACGGGTCAAATCTTCGCGCGTCGTTTCTGTCGCCAGCCCGGTAAACGAGCCGCGAATTTCGGCGTCATTATGCGGCGTCCGCTCACCTGACAGATAAGGCAAATATCTGACACGCCCCGGCGCCATCAGTTCATCCCCAAGCACCGTCGTCAACTCTGATGGTGATTTTTCAGTAATTTTTGCAAGCCAATTCAAACTGTTAGTGGCAGAGAGCATTACCCCCATCTGATACCAACGCCCCGGTATCGCATGGCAAAATGTGTGCAATGCCGTCTCAGGCGCTGGCCGGTAGCCGCCGCGCGCCGACAAAAGCACCCCCGATGTGCCAAGTGAGACAAAGCCCTGCCCCTCATCCAGCGCACCGATCCCGCAGGCCGCAGCCGCGTTATCACCCGCCCCACCGGCGACAATAACCCTGCCTGAAAGTCCCCATTCTTTTGCCAAAGCGCCGCGCAGCGCCCCCGCAGCCTCAGAACCTTCAACCAGCTCCGGCATCTGGTCGCGCCGCATATGGCTGACTTCCAACAGCTTGTCAGACCAACACCGTTTGCCCGTATCGAGCCAAGACGTGCCCGCACTGTCAGACATGTCGGCCACATATTTACCGGTCAAATAGTAGTTCAAATAGGCGGCGGGCAGCAGCACCTTAGCGATTTTGCCAAATATCTCTGGCTCATGCTCACGCACCCATTCCAGCTTTGGCGCAGTAAACCCAGGAAACACAATATTGCCCGATAATTCGCGCACATTTTCAGCCCCGTCCAGCCGTTCGGCTTGGGCCTTTGACCGCGTGTCATTCCACAAAATACAAGGCCGCAGCACATCGCCCGCCGCATCCAACAATGTCGCCCCATGCATATGTCCGGCAACGCCAATCCCCTGAACCGCGGCAAATTCCGGAAACTTGCCCCGCAATTCGCCGACCGCCCCCTCAAGGGCTTCAATCCAGTCGGCCGGGTCTTGTTCTGAGTATCCCGCATGCGGATGCGTCACCCCATAATGCCGCTCAGCCGCGCCAATCGGTTTACCGCCGCTGTTCACAAGCAGGGCGCGCAGCCCCGATGTTCCGAGGTCAATTCCCAGAAACGTCATTTAAGTGCCTTTCAAATATTCATGCATCGCAGCATTCATGCCGCGTTGGTAAATGACGGTCAGCCAATGCTCAAAAGCAGTGGCAAAACGTGGCTCTTGGCCGAGGCTACCATAGATTTGGCGCATCCCAAGCCAATGTAATGGCATTTTTTGCGCCTTTATCGCGCGGGCCTTTAACGCGTCCCAAAATGGATCATTTGGCACAATCTCGCTGCCATCTTCACGCGTACCTTGGCACATCCGCGCCCATGCCGCCTCGGCAAATGCCAGCCCATCAATCGCCGCCCCGGCCTTTAACGCGTCGCGCAATGTTGGCAAAACAAAGCCAGGGTGGCGCGACGAGCCATCATAAGCCACCCGTTTTACAGTGTCGGCAATGGCCGGATTGGCAAACCGCGCGGCCACCAGTTCTACATATTCTGACGGGCTCATCCCCGGTGCCGGCACAACCTGCGGCACAATCTCATCCATGGCCACTTTGTGAAACATGCGCCCAAGCGCCTCATGCTGCATGCATTCACAAACCGTGCCAATGCCTAGAACCTCGCCCGCATTGGCCAAGACCTGATGGCCCGCATTCAAGATCCGCAGCTTCTGGGTTTCATACGCATGCAGCGCATCAGAAAACGTGGCCCCCACCTTGTCCCAGTCGGGCCGCCCGGCACAAAAATCATCCTCAATAACCCATTGGCGAAAGTACTCATGGCTGACCGGCACCGCATCATCAATGCCAAACTGGCGCGCAAGCGCCAGCTCCTTTGGCCCGGTCGCAGGCACTATACAATCCACCATCGCATTGGGAAAACTACAGTTCTCATCAATCCAGTCGGCCAATTCCGGGTCAGACAGCCGCGCCAGCCCAACAACGCTCTGGCGCAGAATATTTCCGTTTCCCTGCAAATTATCGCAGCTCTGACAGGTCATTGGCCCAACACCGCGCGCGCGCCGCAGCTTTAGCGCCGCAACAATCGCGCCAAACGCGGTTTGCGGCCGCCCCGGCTGTGCCGCATCGGCGACAATATCGGCGTGGCCCGCATCAAACCCGTGGCTCACCGGGTCCATATAATAGCCGCCCTCAGTCACCGTCAGCGACACAATGCGAATGGCCGGCTCAGCCAGCTGTGCTATCAGCGCGCCATTACCGTCTTGCACCGGCAAATAGCCAATCATCGAGCCAACAATCTCGGCCGACACCCCGTCAGGCCGCAGCTCTATCAGCGTTGTCAGGTAATCTTGCGCTGCCAGTTTGTCGCGCATCGCGCTGTCATAGGGCCGTATTCCGGCACCAATAATCGCCCAATCATGCGCCAGCCCCTGCTGCATAAGCCTGTGCAAATACCAAGATTGATGCGCCCGGTGAAAGTTGCCCAGCCCAATATGAACAATGCCCGGCTTCAGCCCCGCCCTGTCATATTCGGGCCGCATAATGCTATCCGGCAGCCCAGCCAACATGCCTTGGTTTAGTTTTATCACGATATATTCCTAGGCCGCGTTTTTGATCCACCCCATGGGAACGGGTATAAGAGAGCCTTGGTCGCCCCGGCCATATCCGACACAACCGATACCGCCCCTTTTTCCCGCAACAGCGCCGTATGCGCCTCGCGTATCCCCTCAAGATGTGAGCCTCCGACAAAGCCAACCGCCTGCATCCCGGCGGCAACCGCGCCCTCGACCCCGTGCGGCGAGTCCTCAAACACAATGCACTCAGCTGGCAGAACACCCAAGTTCTGCGCCGCAAACAAAAAGATGTCCGGCGCCGGCTTGCCCTGTTCAACTTGATCGGCGCTAAAAGCCACGCCGTCAAACCAATCAGCCAGATCGCTATGGCTCAAAGTCTCATTCATCCGCCTAATCGACCCACCCGTGGCAATCGCCACCAAAAGCCCGTTATTGCGCAGGGCTTTGAGCATCTTTTTCACGCCACTGAACCGCCGCAAATTATCTTGGTAATCTTTGAACAGCCGCGCCTCGACCCGCATGATGAAATCTTCGCGCGATGTCTCGCCGGTTTGCTGCGCCGCATAATCAAAGATCACCCGCATCGACACGCCAAGAAACCGCGCCCTGATCTCGTCAAAGGTCACGCCGCTCATCCCCATATCGCTCATTTCCTGAGCGATCGCGCCAATGGCCATGGTCTCACTGTCGACAAGACAGCCATCAAGGTCAAAAATTACTGCGCGTATGAGAGGTGTCATTACATTTGTTCCATCAAATAGGCCCGTCGCCGCAAAGACCGCGTTTCAACAACAGCCAATATGCGCTGCGGCGAACCGGGGAAACCCTTTCTCTAGATCCGCGCTTGGCTCTTGCTATCAAACAAATGCACATCGGCCGGGTTGATGATAAAGCCAATCTCTGAGCCGGGTTTTGCCGCGATCCGATCCTTGACCAAAGCATCAAGCAGCTCGCTGCCAGATCTTGCAAAGATTTGCGTCTCTGAGCCAGTCGGCTCAACCACAATCACATTCAGCGCCACGCCCGCAGCACCAATGCCAATATGTTCAGGCCGTACACCATAAGTCACCGCGCGTCCGACTTCGGCCACCCCCTCACTCACCGGCAAAACCAGCCCGCCCTCAGAGACAAACCGTTCAACGCCGCCCACGATCTCAATCTTGCCCTGCAAGAAGTTCATTGACGGCGAGCCAATAAACCCAGCGACAAACACATTATGTGGCCGGTCATAAAGGTCCAGCGGCGAGCCAATTTGCTCAACCCGGCCGTCGCGCATGACCACAATCTTGTCAGCCATGGTCATGGCTTCAATCTGGTCATGGGTCACATAAACAATCGTGGTGCCAAGCCGTTGATGCAGCTCTTTGATCTCAACCCGCATGGTCACACGCAGCTTGGCATCAAGGTTCGACAATGGCTCGTCAAACAAGAAAACCTGCGGATTGCGCACAATCGCCCGGCCCATAGCCACCCGTTGGCGCTGGCCACCAGAAAGCTCTTTCGGATAACGGTCAAGCAGCGGCATAAGGTCCAAAACTTCCGCCGCCTTTTCAACCTGCTCTTTTATCTGCGCTGCTGGCTGTTTGGCCATTTTCAGCGGAAAGCCAATATTGTCAAACACGGTTTTATGCGGGTAAAGCGCATAGCTCTGGAACACCATCGCAATGTCGCGCTCCTTGGGCAGCACGTCATTCACGACCCTGTCGCCAATAGAGATTGTGCCGCTGTTTATCTCTTCAAGCCCGGCAAGCATCCGCAGCAATGTTGATTTGCCACAGCCCGAAGGCCCGACCAGCACAACAAATTCGCCATCATCGATATCAACGCTGACACCGTGCATGACCTGCACCTTACCATAGCGTTTGTATACATTATCTATTTTTACGGTAGCCACGGTTCTGTTCCTTACTACTGCGGGAGTTCGATCTGCATTTTCACATCAGCCGGTGGGCTTGATGCTGCAATCTCAAATGCCTGCACACTGTCTTTGAATTCAAATGTTCTTGTTATCAGCGGTTTAACGTCAATCATGCCAGAGCTGAGCATGGCGACACAACGCGGAAAAACATGCGCATAACGGAAGATATTCTCTATCCGCGCCTCGCGCACCATCGCCGCCCCGGCATCGTAATCAACCGGCTCACTTTGCCCGCCAA
>JAESRD010000119.1 GCA_016764835.1 Paracoccaceae bacterium
CCGCGCCAAGGCCCGCGCCAGTGGCACTGCCAGTAAAACCGACAGGCCCGCCGAGACCAGCGCTTGGCTCAACGTAAACCGCAAAGCCGCCCAGTCAGCCGGGCTAAACCCAGCCGAACTGCCAGCCGCGACCACCGCCAGAGCCGCCAAAGGCCCCAGCGTAAGCGCCAGCACCAAAGCCGAAGCCAATGGTGCTGGCCAGCGCGAGACTTGCGCTATTTTGAAAGCGCTGTGCGCCATGCCTCAATCACATCTGCACGCATCTGTGCCGCTTCATCCGCCGCGAAAAGCAACGCATTCTCCGCCGCTACCGGGTTGGCAAACGCATCGGGCAGGCCAGCCTCAGGCAACACTGCCGGATACATCCAGTTGGTCTGCGGGATAATGCTCTGAAACGCGGGCCCGACCATAAACGCCATAAACTGCGCCGCCAGCTCTGGCTGATCAGACGCGGCCAATATCCCGGCCACTTCGACCTGCATGTAATGACCCTCATCAAAGATAACAGCGACCTTGCTGTCATCTTCTTCAGCCAAAATATGATAGGCGGGCGAGGTGGTGTAGGACAAAACCAGATCGGCCTCGCCCTCCAAAAACAACCCATAAGCTTCCGACCAACCGGGGGTGACTGTCAAAATATTGTCCGACAGCGCCTCCCACATATCGGCAGCGCCGTCGCCATACGCCGCCTGAACCCACATCAACAGCCCCAAACCGGGGGTCGATGAACGCGGGTCTTGAATGGCAATTTTGAGTTCACTGGCGGCGAGGCTGGCAAAGTCATGCGGCAGCTCGGTGCCTGCATTGCCAACAAAAGCGAAAAAGCCCCAATCATAAGGCAGAAATTCCGCATCATCCCACGCCACCGGAAGGTCCAGCTCAGGCGTCATGCCATGCGCTGCAAACAGCCCTGTCGCGCGTGCTTGCTCTGTAAGGTTCGTATCAAGCCCGAGCACAATATCGGCGTCGGATCGCGCGCCCTCTAGCTGAATGCGCGCCATAAGTGCCGCGCCATCGCCCGCGCCGACAAATGTCAGCTCACAGCCGCATTCGGCTTCAAACGCTGCTTTTACCGCCGGGCCGGGGCCCCATTCGGTGATAAAGCTGTCATAAGTATAGACCACAAGTTCTGGCACTTCTGCACTTGCTGCGCTGGCAGCAAGGCAAAGTCCCGCGACATGGATCAGATGAAGGTTTTTCATAGGTACTTCCCTTTTCATGCGCCGGACGGATGGGGGCAATGAGAGTTTCCCAAGACCTTCCCTCCGCCGGTTCTAACCGGTTCAGGTTCAACGGGTTCGCTTGCGCATCTCAGCCCTGTCTAGGGCACCCCGAGGTGAGGGCGACACTAGCGGCGTTTTTGAGAACCGCAAGCAGGTGATGCCGATTTTCTTGGCGCTCGGCGCGCATATCGCCTATGCATTGGGGCGGATATGGTCAGGAGAATTGCCGGTGAGTTTCAATACGTTTGGTCGTCTTTTCCGGACAACAACCTGGGGCGAAAGCCACGGGCCCGCCCTTGGTGCCACGGTTGATGGTTGCCCGCCCGGTGTGGCGCTGGACGCTGCCGATATTCAGGGCTGGCTCAACAAGCGCCGTCCCGGCCAGAACAAGAACATGACCCAGCGGCGCGAGCCAGATGAGGTCGAAATCCTGTCTGGCGTCTATGAGGGCCAGACCACCGGCACGCCGATCCAGCTGATGATCCGCAATGTTGACCAGCGCTCAAAAGACTACGGTAAAATAGCCGAGACCTTTCGCCCCGGCCATGCAGACATCACTTACCACATGAAATACGGGCTGCGCGATCCGCGTGGCGGAGGCCGCTCATCGGCCCGCGAAACCGCTTCGCGCGTGGCCGCTGGTGGCGTGGCGCGGGCGGTTTTGGCCAGCCTTGCGCCAGACCTGCAAATCAAAGGCTACATGGTGCAAATGGGCCCCAAACACATTGACCGCGCCCGGTTTGACTGGGACGCGATCGACCGAAACGACTTTTGGTGCCCCGACGCCGCCGTCGCCGCCGAATGGGAAGATTACTTGGATTTTCTGCGCCGCAAAGACCACAACTCGGTGGGGGCCACGGTTGAGATCGTCGCCCGCAATGTGCCGCCGGGCCTCGGCGCGCCGGTCTACGGCAAGCTAGACACCGACCTTGCCGCCGGGATGATGTCGATCAACGCCGTCAAAGGTGTCGAGATCGGCGCAGGCATGGCCGCCGCCTCGCTTACGGGCCGCGAAAACGCCGATGAGATCTTCATGGGCAATGATGGCCAGCCAACATTTAGCACAAACCACGCGGGCGGTATTTTGGGTGGCATCTCAACCGGCCAAGATGTTGTCGTGCGCTTTGCGGTCAAGCCAACCTCGTCGATCCTGTCGCCGCGCCGCTCTATCACCATCAAAGGTGAGCCGATTGATGTCGTGACCGAAGGCCGCCATGACCCCTGCGTCGGTATCCGCGCCGTGCCGGTGGGCGAGGCGATGATGGCCTGCATTCTCTTGGATCACCTGCTGATCGACCGTGGCCAAACCGGCGGCAAAAGGGGCAAGATCGGGGGCTAATCAAGTGATTTATCTTGTCCCAACCGACCCCAGCTTTGAGCCGACCCTAACACCTGAAGCGGCAGCGCGCGCCGCGCTAGATGCTGTGCTGCCATCCAATGTTGAGCTGCGCATCACCAGCCAAAGCCACGATGCGCCGCGCTTGTTTGATGCCGGAAAGAACTTTTATTCCGTTGCCTGCCCGCATTGCAGCACCAACATTTCGCTCGACTGGTGGTCGCAAAACTAGAGCAAGATTTCGATGGGGCTGGCTTCAAACTGGCCTCATATTGGCCACCCTGTTGCGACGAAAAAGTCAGCCTAGATGAGTTGATTTATCAAGAACATCAAGCCTTTGGCCGCTATGCGCTGGTGGTTAAAAACTGCAAGTTAGACCGGCTGTCACCAGAGCAGATCGCAAGCTGCGCCGCTGTTTTGGGCGCCCCCCTTAGCGTGGTTTTTCAAGCGCTCTAAGCCGCTCGATAAACTCGCGCAGGAGCGGCACCCGGCGCGGCCGAAAACTCTGCTCTGTCAGCGTCGCCGTGACAATACGCTCCAAAATAAAATGCCTGAAATCTTGACGCAGCGCGCACCATGCCATTAGGCCAATCATCCGCTCGTGGTAGACAATGTTGAGCGGCAGCACCCGCCGCTCGCTCGGTTTGCCGCCCTTATCAACATAGCTGATATCAACCGCCAGCTCGTCCCAACAGGCTTGGCGCAGCAGCGCACTTACCCCCGGCACAGCCCGGCGCGGTGTGCTGCGATAAACATGCATCACCGAATGCATGGCTTGCCGTTGCACCCGCTCTGGCAAGCTGGCGGTGATCTTGGCGAACGCCGCCTGCGCCGCGCAGCTCAGCTCTTGGTCGCCCGAATGTTGCACCTCGGCCAGCCCCAAAACCAAGGCCTCAACCTCGATCCGGGTGAACATTTGCGGCGGCAAAGCCGGGTCTTCCGTCAGTGCATAGCCGTAGCCCGGCGCGCCCTCGATCCGCGCCCCAGAGGCGCGCAAAGTGGCAATGTCGCGGTAGATCGAGCGCTCAGATACTTCGGTTTCTTCTGCCATACGCGCAGCCGTGACCGGCGCTGGCAAGCGGCGTAAAAGGTCGAGCAAGGCGAATAGACGATCTGCGCGTGCCATGTTTCCTCCTGACGGAAACTGTCAGTATGAGGCGGCTATAGCATGCTGTGTCACAACAAATCACCCCGTTGACTAACAACAAATCAAAGGAGCAAGCATGCTCACACTTTTCCACGCGCCGCTTTCGCGCTCGACCACGATCGTCACCCTGATTGAAGAAATGGGCATCACCGCCGAAATCGATCTGCGCTACATATCGATCCCGCGCTATGATGGCACCGGCGCGCGCGACCCGGCCAACCCGCATCCCGAAGGCAAAGTCCCGCTCCTTGTGCATGATGGTGCCGAAGTGTGGGAGCGCGCCGCGATCATCACCTATCTGGCCGATATCTACCCCGATGCGGCCGCTATTCGCCCCGCTGGTCACCCAGAGCGCGGCGCGTTTCTGTCATGGCTCAGCTATTATGGCTCGGTCGCTGAGCCGGTCCTATTGCTCCAGGCGGCGGACATTACCCATCCATTCATCACCTCGGCACTGCGCGGCCCAGATGAGGTTGCCGCTCGGCTTGATGCGGCGCTAAGCGGCGGGCAGGATTATATTCTAAAGAGCGGTTTTTCGGCTGTTGATCTGCTGTTAGCCTCACCATTTAGCTGGTTCCCCGCCGCTATTCCAGACATCGCCGCCGTCAAAGCCTGGGCTGCTCGTGTGGCTGCCCGCCCGGCTGCCGTGGCGGTTTTTCAGCGCGACCAAGCCCAGCTGGCTGCAATGAATACCGAAGCCTAGAATGGGTGGCGCGGCCCGTCTTTTGGCCGCGCCACGCACTTAGAGCAGGCCTTGGGCCAGGATCATCAAAGCGCCGCTGGCCACAACATAGCTGGCGTCAATCACCGTCGCCTTGCCAGACTTTTGGCTGAACATATCCATGCCCGCGACAAACAGAGCCACCGCCAAAATCGCGCCAATCGCCGTCATGATCGCCTCACTGGTTGCGGTCATGCCGACCACCAGCGCCAGCACCGCCGTGCCCAAAAACTGAACGATGATCGCGGCGATAGGCGGTGTTTCGGGTGCCTCGATATTATGGCTGCCTGCCGACCAGCTTGCGCCAAACATCTTTGGGCTAAACCAAAACATGCCGAGGACAAAGGCGGCGATTGTTCCCAGCGCGACTGCTGGCCAGTTCATAAGTGCAAAATCCATAATACGGTTCCTTTTGTTATGACGCGAGGGTTTGTTATGAAGCGAGGGTCGTGACCAGAGTATCGAGTACTCTTGTCCAACCGCCAAGATGGCTGTCGCGCGCCTCAGCATCGGCAAAGCGAACATGGTCCAGCGTCACATGTGTGCCAGCCTCAACTGGCGCAAAGGTCAGCGTTACCGTGCTGTCGCCGCTGGAAAACGGGCTTTCCCATGTGAAGATAATACGCTCATGCGGGCTGATCTCTTTGTAAGTGCCTGCATGCGGCAGCTCGGTCTCGCCTGTATCCATGATAATCTCAAAGCGTCCGCCCTCTCTCGGGTCATTCGACGCGCGCGGCACGCTGACACCGGCGGCTGGCATCATAAATTTGCGCAGCATTTCGGGGTCTAGCCAAGCATCAAAAACGACATCTGGTGGGGCGTTGATAACGCGTTCTACTTTCAGGCTTAGGTCAGTCATTTGTCTCTCCTTTGGAAATAAAATCATCAAGCGCTTCTAATCTGAGGTCCCAGATTGAGCGCAGGCCAGCGAACCATTTATCGATCTCAGCCAGTGGCTCCATTTGAACTTCGATCAAATGTTCTCGCCACTCAGTACGCCTGACCACAAGCCCAACCTTCTCTAACACTTTGATATGTTTTGAGATTGAGTTGAGGCTGGTTTCAAATTGTTTGTGAATGTCGGTGACCCGCAAGGGGCCGTGCTGAGCCAAAAGTGTCAAGATCGCCCGACGGGTCGGGTCGCTTGCAGCTTTGAGCAATTCGTTCAGCGCGTTTGATGTGATTCGTTCAACCATGGGGGTGAATAACAAATCAAACTGTAGTCAGTCAACCCATTGGGTGAATGATTTATGTCCGGGCAGGAGACCACCCGGACAGGGGTCCTATGCAGAAGCCGCCGCCAGTGCCGTATCCATCAGATCTTTGATCACAGTGCGACTGGTGCCCGCAACAATCCGGCCCAGCTCACGGCGTCCATCGAGCACAACTAGCGTCGAGCGGCGCGGAATATTCAGACTTTGTACCAGCGATGAGCGGCCATAATCGTCCCAGTCGACATTGATAAATGTGATCTGCGCCTCATAGGCGGGGTTCTCAGCCTTGAGCGCGTTGATCACCCGCTCTTGCGCGGCGCAGGTGGTGCACCAGCTGGCCTTAAAGTCCAGAAACACGGTTTCGCCATTGTCCAAAGCGGGCTGCAAAATGCCGGGACTATAGTCGATGGTGCGGGCGCTTATGAGCGTGGGTGTCAGTAAGGCCGCGCCGCTTATCGCAATAAATTCACGTCTTTTCATGATGGTCTCCTCGTTAAAACCGGACCGAAAGGTCCTGTAGCCAATAGGGTAATACGCCAATGAGCCAGCCCTCAGCGTAGCGTTGCAGATCAAAGAACAGAGCGATCCCGACCAGAATAAAGATGATGCCCATCAGCGGTTTGGCCCGTGCGGCCAGCCCGCGCAGCCAGCCTTGCCGGGCGCGGATAGCGCTTTGCGCACCGTAGCCGAGGCCGAGGATGATGGTCGAGACACCTGCCGCGAAACTGATCATTATCGCCCCGGCCCAGCCGAGGCTTTGACCGGTTGAGGCAAGAGCTATCGCGCCGCCCAAAGTTGGGCCAATGCAGGGCACCCAGACCGCACCCAAGAGCAAGCCGCCCAGAAACTGGCCGCGCAGAGTCGAACGTTCGGTCCGATCAATGCCCGCATCGGCGCGGGCCGATATACCGGCTGTTGCCGCCTCAAACCGCTGGCTAAACCTAGGCACCAAAAGCACGATGCCGAAGATGATCATCACCACGGCACTGATTTTGGCGACAAATTCAGGCGTTAGCCCCAATGCCGCCCCAAACACTGCCAGCCCAAAGCCCAGCACCACAAACGACACGCTCATACCCGCCGCCAGCGCCACCGGGCCAAGCCTGCTGGTCTGTAGCGCGCCGGCCAGCACGATCGGCAGCACCGGCAAGACGCAGGGGTTTATCAGCGTCAGCAATCCGGCAAGATAGGCGAGTATTAAATCCATATCTCTGCATGCGTTGCCCGCGCCGCCCTGTCAGCCCAAAATCGGGTTACAGGCGGTCACTTCGGCGTGGCTGAACAGTTATCACCTTGTTATCGGGTCGGTGTCTGGCGGGCACGAGAGATCTGCACCGCCAAGATCCCCAACGTGATAATGCCAATGCCGACCAGCTCGCGCCAGCCAAAGCTTTCGCCCAAAAGCACCGCCGCAATCGCCACGCCAAAGAACGGGTTTAGAAAGTGAAATGTTGCGGCTTTGACAGCGCCTATGCGCCCGACCAGCAGGAACCAAACGTAGGTTGCCAGCAGCCCCGGCACCAGCGTCGTATAGGCAAATGCCGCGCCAAGTTGCCATGTCCATGTCACGACAAACGGCTCAAATATCAGCGCCACCACGCCCAGCACCGCTGACCCAACCAACATTTGCAGGCCGACCACCATCAGCAGGTTATCGCGCGACGTGGCGGCACCGCGCACCGCCAATGTCGCCACCGTCAGCGCCACAACCCCGCCGATGCATAAAGCGATGCCCATCATATCGGCGCCGCCCGAAAGCCGCCCGCTCATGATCAGCACCACGCCTGCCAGTCCTACGGCCAACCCAGCCACGGCCAGCGGGGCCGGGCGCTCGCTATAAACAAACCAACCTGCCAGGGCCACCAACATCGGCATGAGCGAGGCAATAATCGCGGCGACAGAGGCCTCGATCCACTGCATGGCGACAAAGTTCATGCCGAGGTAAAGCGCGTTCTGACAGATGCCAAAGATCAGCACAGTGCGCCATTGCTGCGGGCTTAACCGGGCCGATTGGCCAAGCAAAGCTGCCAGCGCCACGCCGATGACCCCCGACACCGCAAACCGCAGCGCCAGCGCCGTCAGCGGCGGCGCAAATTCGACGATGATCCGCGCCGAGGTGAAAGCCGATGACCACATCAGTGCAAAGGCCAGCCCCATAAAGATCGCACGCATATCCATGCTGTATTTATCCTCGCAGAAATGAAAAAGGGCCGCCCTGAGGCGACCCTTTCCTAAAATGCGAGAGGCTGCAAGTGCAGCCAACTGCTTAGTCGTTAACGCTGTCTTTAAGCGCCTTAGCGACAGTAATTTTTACCACGCGGTCAGCGTCCTTTTTGATCTGTTCTTTGGTGGCAGGGTTGCGCACCATACGCTCAGGCCGGTCACGGCAATAGATTTTGCCAATGCCGGGCAGGGTCACTGCACCGCCGCCCGCAACTTCGCGGGTGATGATTGTTGTCAGCGCGTCAAGCGATGCTGCTGCGGTTTTCTTGTCTGCGCCTGTTTCTTCGGCCAGTGCTGCTACGAGCTGCGCTTTTGTCAGTGGTTTCGACATGGTTTGTTTTCCCTCTTATTGCCCGATGGCTTGTGGATGTTTTCCGCGATCCCACGGTATGTTGTGAATCTCCACAACGAAAAGGGTCTCGATGCAAGACCCTTTCGCACATTTAGTAGCATAATCACGCGATTCAGAGAAATGCCGTCTCTTCAAAGCTACGTAACTTGCGACTATGCAGCCTTTCCAGCGGCATTTCGCGCAAAAGCTCCATGGCCTTAATGCCGATCATAAGGTGCCGCGAGACCTGAGTTTTGTAAAAATCAGAGGCCATGCCGGGTAGTTTTAGCTCGCCATGTAGCGGCTTGTCAGAGACGCAAAGCAAGGTGCCGTAAGGCACGCGAAAGCGGAATCCATTGGCGGCGATGGTTGCACTTTCCATGTCCAAAGCCACAGCGCGGCTTTGGCTCAGCCGCTGCACTGGGCCTGACGGGTCGCGCAGCTCCCAGTTGCGGTTGTCTAGGCTGGCAACAGTGCCGGTGCGCATGATCCGCTTCAGCTCATAGCCCTGAAGTTGGGTCACGTCCTCAACCGCCAGTTCAAGTGCGATCTGCACCTCGGCCAGCGGCGGAATTGGCACCCAGACCGGCAGGTCATCATCCAGCACTTTATCTTCGCGCAGGTAAGCATGGGCCAGCACAAAGTCGCCCAGCCGCTGCGAGTTGCGCAAGCCCGCGCAATGGCCAACCATCAGCCAAGCATGCGGCCGCAGCACGGCAATATGGTCGGTCGCGGTTTTGGCGTTTGACGGGCCAACGCCAATATTCACCAGCGTGATCCCCTGACCGTTAGCACGCACCAGATGGTAAGACGGCATTTGTGGCAGTTTGGCCGGGGCGGGCAGCGGCTGGTCTGGCCCGGTAATCTCTTGGTTGCCGGGGCCGACAAACTTCAGGTAGCCACTGCCGGGTTCGGCCAGCATCTTGCGCGCATAGGCCTCAAACTCTTCGACATAGAACTGATAATTGGTGAACAGCACATGGTTCTGAAAGTGGTTGGGCGTGGTCGCGGTGTAATGCGACAGCCGAGCCAGCGAGTAATCAATCCGTTGTGCCGTGAACGGGGCCAGCGGCATGGCGCCGTCAGGGTAGAGATAGCCCGCGCCATTGACAATATCGTCATTGGTGGTGTCCAGATCTGGCACGTCGAACACATCACGTAGCGTGAAATCAGCGGCACCTTCTTGGGGCACGCTGATGTTTGTATCATTGGCGACAGCAAAATGCACGGGCATCGGCGTCGTGCTCGGGCCAATGATCACCGGCATATTATGGTTCTGAATGAGCAAGCTGATCTGCTGGATCAGATAATGCTCAAACAGGTCGGGCCGGGTGACGGTGGTGACATAAGTACCGGGCTGCGAGACATGGCCAAAGGACAGCCGGCTATCGACTGGGGCAAAGCTATCAACCCTAAACCGGATCTCGGGGTAGAACGCCCTGTAGCGGGCGGTTGCGCTGCTTTCGGACATCGCCGCGCTGAACTTCTCGCACAGAAACGCCGTGGCGCTGTCGTAGAGTTCGCGCAGCCGGGCCACGGCGGCGGCGGCGTCGGAAAACGCTTCGGGTTCGGGGTGCTCGGGGGTGACAATCTTTGTGGCGGTTGGCGTCCTGTTCATGCGTTTTCCTCAAATAATTCGGTAAGTTCAAATGTGCGGACATCCACAAGGCCGAGATCCGAAATCCGCAGCTCGGGAATAACCACCAGTGCCAACAGCGAATGTTGCATATAAGCATTGTTAAGTGTGCAGCCACAGGCTTCCATCGCCGCGACCATCCGGTCAGCGTCGGCGGCAACTTCGGCGGCGGGCCGGTCAGACATCAGCCCGGCAATCGGCAGCCTGACCAGCGCCAGCTCTGCCCCGTCTTTCCAAACGGTCACGCCGCCGCCAACCTCGCCCAGCCGGTTGGCCGCCGCCGCCATCATGGCCCGGTCTGTGCCGACGACAATCATATGGTGGCTGTCATGGGCGACGGTGCTGGCCATAGCCATGCGCCCCTCGTAGCCAAAGCCACTAACAAAGGCATTGCTCACCCCGCCCGTGCCCCTGTGCCGCTCAACAAGTGCGATCTGGCAAACACCATCCACGCCCTCGACCAGACCTTCTATCACCGGCAACTCAGCCGTCAGCGCCTTGGTCGGCGCTTGGTTTTCGACCACGCCAATCACCTTGGCCTTGACCGCATTCGCCCCTTCAGGCGCGGCAATCGCATAATCAGCAGCCACCAGCTCTTTGCCCAAGTTTACCGTGGCTCGCGCGCTGTCAGGCCAATTGTAATGCGGACAGTCAATGGCAATGACGCCGTCTTCGGCCACAAGCACACCGCGCGCATAAACCGCCTCAATCGGCAGCTCACTCAGCGATGAGGTGATGACCATGTCAGCCCGGCGTCCGGGTGCTATGCTGCCCAGCTCGCGCTCTAGCCCAAAATGGCTGGCCGTGTTGATCGTCGCCATTTGCAGCGCCACAACCGGCTCGCAACCGCACACAATAGCGTGGCGCACCACCCGGTCCATATGGCCCTCATTGATCAGCGTGCCAGAGTGGCAGTCATCAGTGCACAAAATAAAGTTGCGCGGATCGAGACCCTTCTCAGTAATCGCCGTGATCTGGCTCTCAGCATCATACCAAGCGCTGCCCAGCCGCAACATTGAGCGCATGCCTTGGCGCACCCGGTCTATAGCATCGGACTTGCGGGTGCCCTCATGGTCATCCGCCGGGCCGCCAGCAACATAGGCGTGAAACGCTGGGCCGCGGTCGGGCGAAGCATAATGGCCGCCGACGGTTTTGCCGGCCCGCATGGTCGCGGCCATCTCAGCCAGCATCTGCGGGTCGGCATTTATCACGCCGGGATAGTTCATCATCTCGCCCAGCCCGATAATGCCGGGCCATGTCATCGCCTGCGCCACATCATCTGGGCCGATCTCAAAGCCAGTGGTCTCCAGCCCCGGCGCCGAGGGCGCGCAAGACGGCATCTGGGTGTAGATGTTGATCACCTGCATCTGCGCCTCATCATGCATCATCCGCACGCCCTCAAGCCCAAGCACATTGGCGATCTCATGCGGGTCGGTGAACATGGTCGTGGTGCCATGTGGAATAACCGCAGCGGCAAATTCCGCCGGGGTCAGCATGCCGCTTTCAATATGCATATGGCCGTCGCACAGGCCGGGGATGATATAGCGGCCATCCGCTTCAACGACCTTGGTATTTGGGCCAATGCAATGGCTTGCATCAGGGCCAACATAAGCAAACCGGCCAGAGGCAACTGCGATCTGCCAGCCCTCAAGCTTTTCACGGCTCTGAACATTAACAACAATGCCGCCTCTGATCACCAGATCAGCAGCCGCGCGCCCGGCGGCAACAGCAACCAGATGGGGGGCCAGTTCGGCCCAAGATTTCAGTGGATTTTCCATCTTTAATCCTGACACAAATTTGCGGGCAACTGCAAGGGGGGGCCTTAGGACGCGAATGTGACAGGCGCATGACTGGTGTGGAGGATGAAATTGTGCGGGGCCGCGCCTGCCGATCGAACCCGATTTCGGCCATTTTGACGCCGGATGCGCGGGGCTCCGCTTAGTTACACGCCTCTATTTCAGGCCCCGCCGCCAAGCCGTGAGCGAAAATTACCGGCGATCGAAATTTACGTAATATTAACGATGTTGCCCAATTATTAGACCTGCGGTGGGGGCGTTACAGCCAAGAACCGTAGTCGATGTTAAGCATTACGCCCTGCCCAAGGCCTCGGGTGGGGCGCCCTTTAGCTATTGTAATGCTTGCATTTGTCCCGTTTTCAAGCGACAAAGTATAAGGCGATGATGTTTCTTTGACCAAGCTTTATGGGTTTACGTAAACATGGCTTGGTTTTAGATTCAATTGCCAAGCAATGTGTTGTTTGAGCCCGCCTTGGGCGTGAGGGGATCAGAAATTATATGGTGAATACGCTACTTTCTATTGGACATGGCTATTGCGCGCGCGCTTTGGCAGAAGTGTTAATGCCGAAAGGCTGGCGGGTTATCGGCACAACGCGCAGCATCAAAAGTGCCGATGAAATCGCTATTTCGGGGGCCGAGCCTGTGCTGTGGTCTGACACGGCGACAGCACCATTGCTCGCAGCGCTAAAAAGCGCCACGCATGTGCTGATATCGGCCTCGCCAGATTTACAACCATCCGGGGCGGCAGGCCCAAACGGCCAGCCCTATTCTGACCCTGTATTGCGGTCGATCGGCGCGCGCTTTCTGGCAGACACACCCAAACTCAAATGGGTTGGCTATCTGTCAACCACTGGCGTCTACGGCGATGCAAAGGGCGCATGGGTCACCGAAAACACCCCGCTTACTCCAACAACAGCCCGTGGCAAATCCAGAAAACTGGCCGAAGCTGAATGGGCCGCAATTGCCAATTTGCCGCTGCATATTTTCCGTCTTGCGGGCATCTATGGCCCCGGCCGTGGTCCGCTTGAAAAGGTGCTTGCCGGTACAGCCCGCCGGATTGTTAAAGCCGGTCAGGTTTTCTCGCGGATCCATGTTGAGGATATCACCCAAGTTCTTGAGGCCTCAATAGCCATGCCCGCGCCGGGCACGGTCTATAATGTTTGCGATGATGATCCGGCCCCGCCGGAGCTGGTTATCGCCCATGCGGCGCGGTTGCTCGGGCTGCCTGTGCCCAAGGCTGAGTTCTTTAAGGATGCCGAAATGACGGCCATGTCGCGCAGTTTCTACTCCGAATCCAAACGGGTTTGTAATCTGCGACTCAAAGAAGATTTGGGCGTCAAACTGCGCTATCCCGAATACCGCGAAGGGCTGGCGGCTTTGGTCCGCAGTAGCCAGGCCGTGCTCAGGCGGCGCTGATTTTTGCGCAAGGTGCGGCCGTTGGGCAAAGCGCGCCTACGGGCCGGGCCGCACCCCCGCGCTTTCATCAACTTGCAGACATATCGCATCGAGCGCAGCTGCAAGCTGCGCCTCGGCAGCCGCGC
>JAESRD010000120.1 GCA_016764835.1 Paracoccaceae bacterium
AACGCGGCGGCTGCGGCCGGGCGGACATATGACTATGATCCACCGCGCTGCCGATCTGCCCGCGCTAATTCAGGCGCTTGATGCCCGCATGGGCTCTTTGGTGATCCTGCCGCTGACAAGCCGCGCGGGGCGCGCCGCCGGGCGGGTGATCTTGCGGGCCAAGAAGGGCGGACGGGCCGAGGCGCAGCTGCTGGCTCCGTTTATTTTGCATGACGGCAGCCACGGTGATGGTGGCAACAAGTTTTCAACCGCCGCCGAAAGAATTTTGAAATTTGGTGGAAAATTGTCTCTGTAAACTTAACTTATCGTCAATATTTAGAGTTGAAGTTACAAAAATCACTTTGTTCTGCTCTGCGGCGTGACAGATTCGCTGATTTGTGCTGGACTAGAGTGACATACTGATAAGTGGAGAAACGCATGAGCCTACATTCACATATTGTTGAATTGAAGAGAAAGCATGATCACCTATCCGACGAGGTCGAAGATGCCCAACGAAGTTTGGGCGCCAACGACTTTGAGATTTCCAAACTCAAAAAACAAAAGCTGTTGCTGAAAGAAGAGATTACCCGTCTCAGCGTCGGCTAGCCCTGTGGCGCCATGCTCGCGCGCGCGGCCAAAGCTGCGCCGCTGGCAATGAGGAGCGCCGCCCCCACAAGCGACCAACTGGCCGGGGCAACCCCGGCCATTACCAAAACGACGGTTGAGAGCAGCGGCGCCGCATATGACAACGTGCCGAGCAGCTGAATATCACCCTTCTTGACGCCAATATCCCAGAGGAAAAAGGCCAGCCCAACTGGCCCTGCCCCCAAGGCGATGATCGCAAGCCAACCGGCGCTACCGGTCGGCCAAACCGTTTGCTCTAGCGCCAGATGAGCCAGCCCCGACAGGGCCGCGCTGGCCAAACAGAACACGGCAACACTGGCGGTTGGCACGGCGCCCATTTGCCGCGAGACCACAGAATAGATTGCCCAGACAAAGGCGCAAAGCAGCGCCAGCCCGTAGCCCGGCAAATAGGCCGCATCAAACCCGCCGCCACCGCCAGAGATGATCAGCCCGGCCCCGGCAAACCCAGCGGCGGCCCCGGCCAAATGCCCTGCCTTTAGTGTCTCGCCCGGCAAAAAACCCGAAAGCAACACAATAAGCAACGGCCAAAGATAGGCAATCAGCCCGGCTTGCGCAGGCGGGGCCATGCGCAGAGCGCTAAAATAGAGGAAGTGATAGCCAAACAATCCGGCTGTGCCAAAGGCATAGACCCGTAGCTTCACGCCGCGCAGCTGGTCCAACTCGCCGCGCGCAGCGATCCAAATCAGCCCCAAACTGCCACCAATGGCAAAGCATATAGCGGTCAGCATCAGCGGCGGCACCGGCATTGTTTGCACGGTGAGCAGCGCCAACAGCGCCCATAACAGCACGGCACCAAAGCCGATAAACGTTGATTTGATCATTGAATTAACTCCACTGAAAGGCAGTGGCGTGCTACAGCCTCGCGAGTAATTCTGCCTTTTTTGCACTATATTCGTCGTCATCCAGAATGCCGCGCTGATGAAAATCAGCCAGCTTCTCGATACGCGCGAATATCTCATCATCATCGGTTTGCGCCGGTGGGGGGGGCGAAACGGGCGGCGATGAGGCCAGGGGTTCAGTGGTGGGCGGTGGTGTTGTGGCCTGCATTGGCGCAGGTTCTGCGTATGGCTCTGGCGCATTGCCCATCGGCACGATCGGCAGATCGGCCACACGCACAGTGCCAAACTGGCTGGTAAATGTCAGCGACTGGTCGCCGCTTTGCTGCTGACCAAAGCCACCAATCTGGTGTTGGCCACAATCATAGACGGTCATTACCCCGCCAACAGAGATCGCCAGCCGCTGTGTGTCGGGAAAATAAGCGTAGCGCATATCGTTTTGCGCGCCTTGGCTGGCGGCAAAGCCCAGCTCTTCGGGCCAAGAGCTGCCGGGCGCGGCGACAAAAAGGCTAGTGCCGCCATTATTATTCATGCCGTAGCCGCCCTGCGACTGACTTTGCAGTGACGCGACAGGGGCAAAAACGGATGCGTTTTGCAGCGCATTCGACAGATCATTGCACAGGAAATCGACCCGCGATTTTAGACCGTTATTGAACATATCGCCAATCATGATCATGCCGCCCATGGACCATTGCCCCATGCCGCCAAATTCAAAATGGTTGAACTGCGCTTGCGTGCCTTGGCCATTGCTGACCGCGATCAACATATGGGTCACAGCGTCTTCGCTAAAGCCGTGGCGTGCTACGTTATTGCTGACCACATTGCGGCCTTCATCGCTAAGTCCGGACATATCGGTTCCAATAGAATCATAGGTTTCATGAATTGGCCTCGCTGTAGCAGGCCCAGCGGGGAACGACAAACAAAAGGGGCCAGCCTCGTGGCCAGCCCCCAAAACCGCGCTAAATAGAGCGATTAAACCATGTATTGACCGCCATTGGCCGACAGTGTCGAGCCGGTAATGTAGCCCGCCTGATCAGATGCCAAGAAGGCGACACAGCGGCCGATCTCTTCGGCTTCGCCCAAACGGCCAACCGGGATTTGCGGCAAAATGACTTCGTTCATCACCTTTTCAGGGATCGTCGCCATCATATCAGTGTTGATATAGCCGGGGCAGATCGCGTTTACGGTGATGCCACTGCGCGCGCCTTCTTGGGCCAGCGACTTGGTGAAACCGATATCGCCCGCTTTGGCGGCAGCATAGTTTGCCTGAGCGAACTGGCCCTTTTGGCCGTTGATCGACGAGATCGAGATGATACGACCAAACTTGCGGCTACGCATGCCGCCCCAAACATTATGGGTCATGTTGAACAAGCCATTGAGGTTGGTGTTGATCACGTCATGCCACTGCTCAGGCTTCATGCGGTGAAACGGGGCGTCGCGGGTGATGCCTGCATTGTTGACTAATACGTCAATCGGGCCAAGGTCAGCTTCGACTTGAGCAATGCCGCTTGCGCATTCATCATAGCTGGCCACGTCCCATTTATAGGTGCGAATGCCCGTTGCTTTAGAAAAAGCCCGTGCCTTTTCATCATTGCCTGCATAGGTCGAGGCGACAATGTAGCCTTCGTCTTTTAGGGCGGTTGCAATCGCAGCGCCGATCCCTCTGGATCCGCCAGTAACAAGTGCTATGCGTGGCATAACGTCCTCCTCCAAGGTAAATTTGAAATCAAATTAGGCGACAGAATAAAAATACGCAACATTGTTGCGTGCAAAATTTACATTGCGCAGTGAGGGCAGCCCGATGGGCTGCCCTCTTATGCTCTGTATCAGTCGCGCTCGACGCAGAGCGCCACGCCCATACCGCCGCCGATGCACAAAGTGGCAATGCCTTTTTTGGCGTCGCGGCGTTGCATTTCAAACAGTAGCGTGTTGAGCACCCGGCAGCCGGAAGCGCCGATTGGGTGGCCAATTGCGATCGCGCCGCCATTAACGTTGACGATGCTTGGATCCCAGCCCATCTCTTTGTTCACGGCACAAGCCTGTGCGGCAAAGGCTTCATTGGCCTCAACCAGATCAAGATCGCCAACTGACCAACCGGCTTTGTCGAGCGCTTTGCGTGATGCGTAGATTGGGCCCACGCCCATGATCGATGGGTCCAGCCCGGCAGTTGCATAAGATGCGATCCGCGCCAGTGGCTTAATGCCGCGCTTTTCGGCCTCATCAGCGCTCATCAGCAGGGTGGCTGCGGCGCCGTCGTTAAGACCTGAAGCATTTGCGGCCGTTACCGAGCCGTCTTTGGCGAAGGCAGGGCGCAGTTTGGCCATGGCGGCCATGTTGGCACCGTGGCGAATATATTCGTCAGCCTCGACAACCGTATCGCCGCGCCGCGCTTTGACTGTATAGGCGACGATCTCATCAACAAACCGGCCGGCTTTTTGCGCGGCTTCGGCTTTGTTTTGCGAGGCCACGGCAAATTCGTCTTGCATCTCGCGGGTGATGCCCCACTTATTGGCAACGTTTTCAGCCGTTTGGCCCATGTGGTAGTTGTTAAACGCATCCCACAAACCGTCACGGACCATAGTGTCGATGAACTTAACATCCCCCATTTTGGTGCCAGTGCGCATGTTTGCGGAGTGGTGCGACAGCGACATGTTCTCTTGGCCACCAGCGGCAACAATTGAGGCATCGCCCAGCATAATATGCTGTGCGCCCAAAGCCACGGCACGCAGACCGGAACCGCATACTTGGTTAATGCCCCAGGCGGCGGCTTCTTGCGACAGACCGGCGTTAATATGGGCTTGGCGGGCCGGGTTTTGGCCCTGAGCGGCTGTCAGCACTTGGCCGAGAATGGTTTCAGAAACCTCTGCGCCGTCAATACCGGCGCGGGCAACGACCTCGGCCAGCACAGCGGCTCCGAGATCATGCGCAGGAACGGTGGCGAAAGCCCCGCCAAAACTACCGACTGCGGTTCGTGCAGCGGAGGCGATTACAACATTAGTCATGGGTTTTCTCCTGTCCCTATAAAGGCGGATATCCCCACGCATGTCGCGTCCTATCCCCGCCAGTCCACTCTCCTTTATGGTGAACAGCTGCGCGGAGCAACGGCGCAGATGCGCGCGCATAGCGGCATTGCCCTAGGGGCAACCAGCACAAGCGCGCGGATCAGAGCGAAGGCTTGGGCACGCCGAAGTGCCAACCCTGCATGCAATCAACCCCAAGCCGGGCCAGATGCGCCGCTTCTTGCGCAGTCTCAACCCCTTCTGCCACCGCAAACATTTCAAACTGATGGGCCACGGTTATTAGCGCCTCGGCCAGCACTTGAGTGTCTGGCGACTGCTCGATGCCAGAAACAAACAACCGGTCGATTTTGACAAGATCGAACAAAAAATCTTTGAGATGGCGAAACGAAGTTTGCCCAGCGCCGAAATCATCTAGCGCAAAAGAGACCCCCTTTGGCTGGATTTCGGCCATGAAACGAATGACGATCTCCGGCAGCAACATGGCCGAAGATTCGCTGATCTCAAGGATCAGCCTTTCGCCGATATCGGACCGGGAATTGAGGCCCCGGATCAACACGCGCCGCCATTTTCCATCGGCAATTGAGCGGGCCGACATGTTTATGGCCAACCTGATCCCGGGATTATTGGCCAGCGTTTCCAGCCCAAGCCGCAAGCTGGCACAGTCAAGATCGCGGCCGAGCTAGGTTTCTTCGACCTGCGGCATAAAATGCGCGGCGGGCAGAACCCGGCCGCCTTCGTCCATCAACCTAATAAAGCCCTCGTGAAACGCGATACGACTGGTATCGGGCGAGGTAACAATAGGTTGAAACGCCAAATGCATGCGGCCCTCCGCCAAAGCGGTGCGCACCATTGTTGGCATATCGTTGTCCCGACTGGCCATTGCAGCTTGCAATGGATCCATTGGTGCGGGTTTTGAACGTTCCAGACCGCTCATGGCCACCTCCTGAAGTAACGTTACCCCTCTATGCACGGCATGTAGCTAACGTTGCGTTGAGGTTCTGGATTTGCGACTAATCGTTCATATTATTGAACAGGAGATTGGCATGAGTGATCGTTGCGGCTGGGCAGGCTCAGAAAAGATTTACACCGATTATCACGACACTGATTGGGGTGTGCCAGAGCGCGACGGACGCGCTTTGTGGGAAAAGCTGGTGCTTGACGGTTTTCAGGCTGGACTGAGCTGGATTACCATTTTGAAAAAGCGCGACAGTTTTCGTGAGGCTTTTGAGGGGTTTGACCCCAATATCGTGGCACTTTACGGCGATGATGATATTGCGCGGCTGCTGGGCAATGCGGGGATTGTGCGCCATCGCGGTAAGATTGTTGCGGCAATCAAGGGCGCGCAGGTCTGGCAAAAGATCGAGCAACGCGAAGGCTTTGCCAACTACCTTTGGAACTATGTCGACGGCGCGCCGATTCAACATGAATGGATAAGCCTGAGCGAGGTGCCGACGCAGACGCCGCTTTCGGTACAACTATCAAAAGACCTGAAGAAAGAAGGCTTTAACTTCTGCGGTCCGGTAATTGTTTATGCCTTCATGCAGGCGGTTGGCATGATCAACGACCATTTGGTCAGCTGCCCTTGCTATGCGCCAGTTAAGGCGATGGGCGGTCCCACCGGCTAAGCGATGTCTCGTCAGTGGCTTTAGAGGCCACCCACTGTGCGCCTGACTGGGTGATCTCTTTTTTCCAAAACGGGGCGCGCGATTTTAGCCAATCCATCAGGTAGTCAGCGGCAGCAAAAGCATCAGCCCGGTGCGGCGACGCGGCGGCGACCATCATGATCGGCTCATTGCTCAGCAGCCTGCCATAGCGGTGGATGATCAGCACATCCGTCAGGCTGAACCGGGTCTTGGCTTGCTGCGCCATCGCCTCGACCGCCTTAAGCGTCATGCCCGGATAATGTTCGATTTCCATTGCTACCAACGTGCCGTCGAGATCACGCACCAGCCCGGTAAAGCTGACCACGGCGCCTGCGCCCTGTGCGGCGGCGGTAAAGCGTGTCAGCTCTGTACCCGGGTCAAATGAGCTGGCTTCAACCCGCACAAACATCAGGCTAACCGCCTGTCATAGGTGGGAAAAATGCGACTTCGCGCACGCCAGCCAGCGGTGCATCAAATTCGGCAAATTCTTGGTCAAGCGCCACCCGCAGGGCCGAGATGTCGGAGAATGCCAGCGCATAGCGTTCTTCTTTAGCCCGCAAAACATCGACCAAGTCGGCAACCGTGGCGGGCACATCGGCAAGTGTTTCGCGCGGCACACCGATGCGCTCACGCAACCAGGCGAAATAGAGAACTTCGATCATTTTGGCCCCCGCAAAATCATTTTGGCCCCCGCAAATAGGGCAAAGCCTTGCGAAAATAGTCAAAGCCGGTGAGCAGCGTCAGCAATGTGGCCAGCCAAAGCAGGCCGACGCCCGCATACCAGCTGATGATCATGCCCCAATATTTCCAGACAAGGCCCAGCTCATCGGCGACTGCGCCGCTCAGGATATCATCGACCATTTGCTGGTCCATGCCCCAAGATTGCATGCCAAAATAATGCTCAAACGCACCGGTTGAAAACAGCACGGCGATCGCCACCATCTGCGCGGTGGTTTTCCATTTGGCCAGTTTGGTCACGGCGAGCTTGCCAGCTTCGGCGCCCAAGAACTCGCGCAGGCCAGAGACAAAGACCTCGCGGAACATGATCAGCGTTGCCGGTAGCAAGATCCACGGGTTCATGCCTGAGAACCCGGTGATGACCAGCAGGGCGATGATCACCATCGCCTTGTCAGCTATCGGGTCAAGCATGGTGCCAAAGCGGCTTTCTTGGCCCCATCGGCGGGCAAGGTAGCCGTCAAAGAAGTCTGTCGCAGCGGCGAGCACGAACAGTACAAGCGCAAACCAATCGGCCACCGGCCGGTTGAAATACAAGAACATTATCGCCACGCCGGGCGCTGCGGCCAGCCGCATGACAGTTAGAATATTGGGCAGGTTCCATTTCATGGGGGCATCTTATTCGTGATCGGCGCAAAGCGCCATATCGCGCCGCAGCTACTGGCCTATTTTCGCGCGCCCGAGCTTTTTTTAATTTTCAAAAAATCGAGCCCTTTTTGCGCAACTAGCCCTTTTCGTGAAAATAGCCGTATACCGTTTCGGCCAGTGCATTTGATATGCCTGCAACAGCTTTGAGGTCGACCAAATTGGCCCGGCCCACTGCCTTTGCAGAGCCAAAATGCGCCAGCAATGCGCGTTTGCGCGCCGCGCCGACGCCCGCAATCTCATCCAATGGATTGGCAAATTGCGACTTGGCGCGTTTGGCCCGGTGGGTGCCAATAGCAAAGCGGTGCGCCTCATCGCGCAGGCGCTGCACGAAGTAGAGCACCGGGTCATTGTGGCGCAGGGCCATGACCGGCTTGCCAGTGCGGTGAAACTCTTCTTTGCCCGCGTCACGGTCTTCGCCCTTGGCCACGCCGACCATGGCAATATCTTCGACGCCAAACTCCTTTAGGATTGAACGCACAGCGCTAACTTGCCCGGCACCGCCATCAATGATCAACAGGTCCGGCCATGTGCCGCTGGCGCGCTCGGGGTCTTCCTTTATCAGCCGTCCGAACCGACGGCCAAGCACCTCTTTCATCATGCCAAAATCATCACCCGGCGTGATGCTTTGGTCTTTGATGTTAAACTTGCGGTACTGGCTTTTCTCGAAGCCATCTGGCCCGGCGACGATCATGGCGCCCACGGCATTGGTGCCCATAATGTGGCTGTTATCATAAACCTCAATCCGGCGCGGTGGTGCGGCCAGATCCAATGCCGTGGCCAGCCCGGCCAGCAGCTTGCTCTGCGCCGCACTCTCCGACATTTTGCGGGCCAGGCTTTCGCGGGCATTACGGGCGGCATGACTGACCAGCTCAGCCTTTTCGCCCCGCTGAGGCACGATGATCTCTACCTTACGGCCGACTTTCTCACTCAGCGCTTTACCAACCAGCTCCGGGTCATCAAACCCGTGCGACAGCAGCAGCATGCGCGGCGGATCACGGTCAGAATAGAACTGTCCGGCAAAGGCTTGGATGATCTCGGCCGCGTCTTCCTCGCCGCCCAAACGCGGGTAATAATCCTTATTGCCCCAGTTTTGATTGGCCCTAATAAAGAAGACCTGCACGCAGGCCTGGCCGGCCTCGACATGCAGCGCAATAACATCGGCCTCGGTCACCGTGCGCGGGTTGATCCCCTGCGCGGTTTGCACCTGTGTCAGCGCGCGAATACGGTCGCGCAGACCAGCGGCGCGCTCAAACTCCATCTCCTCAGAGGCCTTGGCCATATCCTTGGCCAAAGCCGCCTGAATGGCTGTTGATTTGCCGGACAGGAACCGGGACGCATCATTGACCGCCAGCGCGTAATCTTCCTCAGATATTTTGCCTGTACAGGGCGCAGAACAGCGCCGAATTTGGTGCAACAAACACGGCCGGGTCCGGCTCTCAAACATTGCATTATTACAATTGCGCAGTAGAAACGCCTTTTGCAGCTGATTGAGCGTGCGGTTGACCGCGCCCGCCGAGGCGAAGGGGCCAAAATAGTCGCCCTTTTGCTTCTTCGCGCCGCGGTGTTTCTTGATCTCGGGGTAGCCGTGGTCACGGGTGATCAAAATATTGGGAAAACTTTTATCGTCGCGCAGCAGCACATTATAAACCGGCTTAAGCTGTTTGATCAGGTTTTGCTCGAGCAGCAGCGCTTCCGTCTCGGTGCGGGTGGTCAAAAACATCATCGATGATGTCAGCGAGATCATTCGCGCGATACGGGCCGAATGCTGGCCGGGGCGGGCATAGCTAGAGACCCGCGCCGTCAGGTTGCGCGCCTTGCCAACATAAAGCACACGGCTATCCGCATCGAGCATACGGTAGACGCCCGGCGGGGTGTCTAGCTGGCGCAAATAGGCCGCGATAACAGCATGGCCGGTTTTTGGCGGCGTTTGGCTTTGGGTCTCGTCAGACATGATCACCATTGTGTGATTCTTCGGGTAGCTGCCACTCTAGCACCGTTCAGGCAAGCAAAAACCTGTCCACTGAATCTGTGGATAAGTCTATGGGCAATTCTATAAACTGGGCATATTTCCCTTGTATTTGGCATGTTTCGTCGGGTTGCCTAATTTTTGTGCTGTTTTTTAACTAGTTGAAAACAAAGGCTATTATTTAATCCACAGCGCAAACGATTGAAAACATTACGTAAAAGTAAAGGAAATGTGTCAGGAATGTGCCCAAGTGCACAACTTTGCTCCGCCGATTAACACTGGCCGATAATATCTGGGCTGCGCCAGCCAAGATGTTGGCCGCCATCAACGCAGATTACTTGGCCGGTTACGGCAGATGCCTCGACAAAATAGCGCAAGGCGGCGTCGATATCGGCCACATTAGCGCCGCGTTGCAAGAGCGAGGCGGCGCGTTGCGCGTCAAAATGTTCCTGGCTTTGGCGCGCGCCTTTAAGCGTGCTGCCCGGCGCTATGGCGTTCACCCGCACGGCCGGGGCCAGCGCTTGGGCGGCGGTTTGGGTCAGGGTCCAGAGCGCTGTTTTGGCCAGCGTATAGGTCATGAATTCGGGCGTGAGTTTGCGAATGCGTTGGTCGAGCATGTTAACCGCCAGCGCTTGGGCCTGTTTCTCGCCTGCCGCGTCGGTAAGCGGCGGTGGCGCTTGGGCGGCGAAGTTTTGGACCAGCAGAAACGGCGCGCGCAGGTTGCTGCCAAAATGACGGTCCCAGCTTTGCTTCGTGGCGGTTTGCAGCAGGTCATGCTCAAAGATCGAGGCATTGTTCACCAAGAGGGTGAGCGGCCCGCCCAGCGCCTGTGCGGCAGTGCCTATCAACGCCTCGGTTTGGGCCTCATCCAGAAGATCTGCTTGCACGGTCACTGCCTTGCGGCCCAGTGCGCGGATGTCATCTGCGGTCTGGGTCGCGGCGGCTTTGGAGCCGAAGTAATGCACGGCCACATCGAAGCCCTGCCCGGCCAAACTAAGCGCCATGGAGCGGCCTAAGCGGCCAGAGGCGCCGGTGATAAGGGCAAGGGGGCGGGCCATTTTCATGGCTGCTTAATAGATCAACATGAGCGTGACCGCCACATAGCCGATAGTGAGCGCCGCCCCAATGGGGCGGGTAATGTCGCGCTTCATAAACACGAAGGGGATCAGCAGTAGCGAGCTGCCGAGCATGACCCAAAAGCCGAAGCTTAGGAACTCATCGCCAACCGGGATCGTGCCAAAGAACGAGGCAACGCCCATAATGCCCAATAGATTGAACATGTTGGAGCCAATGACATTACCAACGGCCACATCGGCTTGGCGGCGCAAGGCAGCTGAAACAGTGGTGGCAAGTTCGGGCAACGATGTGCCAACGGCCACGAGCGTGAGCCCGATTACGGTCTCCGACATGCCAAATTCGCGGGCAATGCTGACAGCGCCCTTGACCAGTAGCTCAGCGCCGAGCGGCAAGAATATCATGCCGCTGACAAGGTAGGCCGTGATCTTCCAAACCGGCAGGCTTGGGTCTGCGCCCTCAACGTCTTCATCGCCCTCATTTGCGCGGCAGTTGCGGCGGTGTTTCATGGTTTGGTGCGCGGCCATGGCCAGCATGGCGGCCAATGCAACAAGCAACACAATGCCCGACTTCCAGTCGATCACACCGCGGCAGGCCAGCGCCATAAACAGCAAGGTGGCGGCGATCATCTGTAAATAGGACGAACGAGTGTCGCATTTGCTGGTGTAGAGCGTGGTGAACAAGGCGGGCACGCCCAAAACCAGTAGCACATTGGCTATGTTGGAGCCAACGACATTGCCAAGCGCAATTCCCGGCGCGCCGTCACGAATAGCGCTGACAGAGACCAACAGCTCGGGCGCAGATGTGCCAAAGGCGACCACGGTCAGCGAGACGATGAGCGCAGGCACGCCGAGGCGCAAAGACAGGTTCACCGCACCTTTGACCAGCGCATCGCCCGCGATGAGCAGCATGACCAGACCGGCCAAAACCATCAGCCAATCCATTTAGCGCCTTTCCTTACCATGCCCACATGGACACGGTTTTTTGCCAATTTGAAACCGGCCGCAAGCGCTGCATTTCGCAGCAGCGATCCGCTTTTGGCCGGGATAGCGCAGTTTTCCAAACATGGCGATAACGGCGATGAAAGCCATGAAGAGAGTAATTATCTTGAACAGCATCCGTTAGAGGCCAAACCGGGCGAAGGCGCTGCGTTCATCAAGAATATGCGCGGCATCTTGGGCCAGAGCCAGACCGAACCGTTCAGCCAACGAGCGGCGTTGGCCGTAGCGGCGAAACTTTACCTTGTCGCCAAAGCGCTCTTTCATCACCGGCACAAGGTGGCCGATGCCATCAGCCAGCCCGACATCTACGCCGCTTTGGCCAACCCAGATATTGCCGTTAAACAGCTCAGGGTCATCGGCCAGCTTAGCGCCGCGGCGGTCTTTCACATGGGCAATGAATGCCTCATGTATTTGGCCGAGCCAACCTTCTAGTTTGGCAATGTCCTCGGGCTTCTCGGGTTTAAACGGGTCCATCATTGACTTTGAGTTGCCAGCCGTGTGCACCCGCCGCTCAATGCCGTGTTTCTCGATCAGGTTTTGCAAGCCAAAGCCCGACGTGATGACGCCGATTGAGCCGATCATCGTGGTCGGATCGACGAATATCTCGTCAGCCGCACAGGCCAGCCAATAGCCGCCCGAGGCGGCGACATCTTCGCAAAAGGCAAAAACAGGCACTGATTTTTCGGCTGATAGCCTGCGAATACGCGCCGCGATCAGCGATGACTGCACCGGCGAGCCACCTGGTGAGTTGATGATAAGCGCCACGGCAACGGGCTTGCCCTTGGAAAACGCTTTCTCGATTAGCGGCGCTATGGCCGCATCATTGAGCCCGCGAGAGCCGGAGGCGATCATCCCTTGCAGCCGAATAACGGCGACGCTGGGCGATGAATTCATGAAGGGGAGACTTTTAATCATAGCACCGATGTAGGCTCCCTTGGGCTAAGGGGCAAGGCGCGCCCCGGTTTTGACGCAGCGACGCGACATTCATTGGCGCAGCCGCCAGCCGGTCTTGAAGATCCATGCCACCATAGCGATGCACAGCCCGGTAAAGCCGGCAATTGCCAGCAGCGATATGCCAACCGACACATCGGCAATACCGAAAAATGCCCAACGAAAACCAGAGATTAGGTAGAAGACCGGGTTAAAGTGCGTCACCACCTGCCAGAAGGGTGGCAGCATCGAAGACGAGTAGAAACTGCCACCAAGGAAGACCAGCGGCGTGATGATCAGCAATGGAATGAGCTGCAACTGCTCAAAATTCCCCGCCCAGATGCCGATAATAAAGCCCAGTAACGCAAAGCTGAAACAGGTCAGCACCAGAAAGGCGAGCATCGCGAACGGGTGCAATATGCTGATATCGACGAACAGGAACGAAGTCCCGAGGATCACCGTGCCGATGAACAGCGACTTGGACGCCGCCGCCCCGACAAAGCCGATGAGCACTTCAAGGAAGCTTATTGGTGCGCAGAGCAGCTCGTACACTGTGCCTGTGAATTTCGGGAAATAGATGCCGAAGCTGGCATTGGTTGTGGCTTGGGTCATGACTGACAGCATGATCAAGCCCGGTACGATGAATGCGCCGTAGCTGACGCCCTCAACCGTGTCTATCCGGCTGCCAATAGCGGCACCAAAGACCACGAAATAAAGCGATGTTGAGATGATCGGCGAGACCAGCGACTGTAGAAACGTGCGAAAGAAGCGCGCCATTTCGGCGCGGTATATTACACTGATTGCGGTCCAGTTCACGGCGCATCTCCTTGGCCTTTGAGCAGGCCAACGAAGATATCTTCGAGGCTGGATTGCTGGGTTTCTAGGTCAGTCATTTGCAGACCTGCTGTCTGAAGATCATTAAGCAGCGCCGTGATCCCGGTGCGTTCGGCCTTGATATCATAGGCATAAAGCAGCGCGTGGCCGTCATCGGCCAGTTCAAGCCCGCGCCCGGCCAGCGCCTCGGGCACCTGTGCGATCGGCGCGCTCAGGCTGATTTTCAGCTGCTTTTGCCCCATCTGGCTCATGAGCGTGGCCTTGTCTTCGACCAACAGGATTTTACCATCGGCAATCACGGCAATCCGGTCGGCCATCAGCTCGGCTTCTTGAATGTAATGCGTGGTCAGGATGATAGTGACGCCCTGCGCCCGCAGCCCGGCTACGGTTTCCCACATGCTATTGCGCAGCTCGACGTCAACGCCTGCTGTTGGCTCATCAAGGAACAGG
>JAESRD010000121.1 GCA_016764835.1 Paracoccaceae bacterium
CAAAGGGCCGCGCCGCTGCCCGGCCTTGGCACGGGTTGCGGCGGCATTGGCCTCGGTCAGAGCGCGCTCGGTGGTCAGCCGCGCATAGATCACATCTGTTTGCGCATGGGCAGCAATGGCGGCCAAATAGGTCTCGGTCAGCGCCACAGGGTCTATCTCGCCCGCGCCAATGCCACGGCCAAGATCTGCGGCATTCATCCAAAGCCAATTATTGTCGTGCATGTTGTTATCAGCCATGTTCGGGGCCCCTTGCCATTTGCCCAAGCGTATTTGGCAAAGGCGGCGGGGGAAACCTGTTTCTGGCTCTTGACGCAGCTAACGCTGCTCGCCCTTGCTGGCGCGGGGGGCTCGCTGCGCGCGCAGCACCGCTATCGCGGCGCCGGGCCGCATGGACAACCGCACCGCCTCGGGCTTAGGTGCACCTATGGCATTAGACACAGATATCGCAATCACCGGCGGCGGGCTCAACGGCCCGGCCTTGGCACTCGCACTGGCCCAAGACGGCTTTCGCGTTACCATCATCGACAAGCTGGCAGCGCACACCCGCGCCGATGCGGGTTTTGACGGGCGCTGCTACGCGCTGGCGGCGGCGTCATGCCGGTTGCTGACCGGTATTGGCCTATGGCCAAAACTTGGCCCCCATGCCCAGCCGATTGAAGAGGTAAAGGTCTGCGATGGCCGTGCTGGTGAAGGCCCGTCAGGCTATTGGCTGCACCTTCAACGCGGCAGCCTTGATGAAGGGCCGATGGGCCATATGATTGAGGACCGGCATTTGCGCCCAGCCTTGCTTGCCGCCGTAACCCACCACCCAGCAATTACGCAATTGTCAGAGCAAACGGTCACAGGCCAAGAGGTGCTGCCCGGTTCAGCCCGGCTCACATTGGCCAGCGGCGAGACCCTGACCGCCAGTCTGATCGTCGGCGCTGATGGCCGCCAAAGCGGCACGGCGGAGCGCGCAGGCATTACCCGCAGTAACAAAGATTACGGCCAAACCGCGGTCACCTGCGCCGTGGCCCATACCTTGCCGCATAATGCCATTGCGCATCAGTTCTTCATGCCCCCCGGCCCGCTGGCTATTTTGCCGCTAACCGGCAACCGCAGCTCTGTTGTTTGGACAGAGACCCACGCGCGCGCCGCCGAAATCATGCAGCTCGATGATTCAGGGTTTCTGACAGCCCTGCGCCCGGCTTTTGGCGACTTTCTCGGCGCGCTGAGCCTAACCGGCCAGCGCTTTGCCTATCCGCTCACCCTCACCTTGGCCAAAAGCTTCACCGCCCCGCGTGTGGCGCTGACCGGCGACGCCGCCCACGGCATGCACCCTATTGCGGGCCAAGGGCTGAACGCTGGCCTGCGCGATGTCGCCGCCCTCGCCGATGTGCTGGGGGCCGCACGCAGACGCGGCGAAGATATCGGCGCGCCCGGCCCACTGGCCCGCTACCGCTCATGGCGACAGTTCGACACGGCCAGTCTGGCCATGGCGACAGACGGCTTTAACGGATTGTTCTCAAACGATAATGTGGTATTGCGCGGGATCCGAAACCTCGGCCTTGGCGCCGGCAGCTCGCTGCCCGCTATCAGCCGCCGCCTGGCCCGCGAAGCCGCCGGGCTAACCGGCGATCTGCCCAAACTCATGCAAGCTTAGTCTAGCTCACGGGCCTCGTCTGTCAGCATCACAGCAATGCCGCCGCGCAACGGATAGGCCAGCCCGGCCGCGCGCGAGATCAACTCGCCCCGTGCTGCATCATATACCAACGGGCCTTTGGTATGTGGGCAAACCAGCGCTTCAAGCATGCGTGGATCAAAGCTGGGCTTGCGGGCGGGTTCATCTGACATGGGCAGCTTTCATTGCATACGCTCCTTGTCAGAGCCATTATAAAGCGCGAACTCAATCAGCGCATAAAGGGTCTTGCGCCGCTCAGGCAGGGTCGGCGCTTCAAGTAGCGCCTGTTTATCATTGGGCTGAAAAGGGCAGATCATTGCCAGCGAATTGACAAGTTGTTCGGGGTCTGCGCCTTCAATCGCCTTCCAATCAACCGCCAGCCTCTCGGCCTTGAAATAGCGCCGCAACATGGCAAAAAACACCTCATCCTCGGCACTATCCTTGGCTGCAAAGCTCTTGGCTGTCAGATCATCCAGATAGGCAGCCCATGTCACGCCAAACCGGCGGTAGGCGGTGAAGGTCTCTATCTCATTATCCAATGAGAAACGGGCAACACCGCTGAGCGTGATCAAGTAGCGGTCGCTTTTCAACTCGCGAAAGCTGGTAATCCGACCAACGCAGCCAACCTTTTGCAACTGAGGCGCGTCGGAGGTAAGAGGCTGAACTATGCCGATCAGCCGCTCAGGCGATTTGAGCGCGTCATCCAGCATGGCCAGATAACGCGGCTCAAAAATCTTGAGCGGCAGGTTGGTGCGGGGCAAAAGCAGCGCGCCAGACAATGGAAAGACCGGCAAAGTCTTAGGCAGATCATGCGCCTTAAACTTCATACCCCCAACTCCGCTTCTAAAGAAAGATCATTGAGGTCAACTTGCGGCGGCCGTTTTTGACAATCGGGTCTTTGGCCTCAAGCGCATCAAAGATGGTGAAAAGCTGGGTTTTTGCAGCACCGTCATTCCACTCGCGGTCGCGCTTAAACAGCTCAAGCAGCTCATTAACCGCGGTTTCAACATCGCCCTCGGCATGCAACGCCGTGGCCAGTTCAAACCGCGCTTGGTGGTCGTCGCCGTCAGCCTCGATCCGGGCGCGCAGCTCATCAAGCGGGCCGGCTTGGGCGGCTTGGCGGGCAAGGTTCAGCTGGGCGCGCGCGGCATCTAGCTCTTGCGACTTGGCGATCTCTTCGGGGGCAGCGTCAAGCACGATCTCGGCCTGATCAAACTCGCCCATGGCAATATAAGTGCGCACAAGCCCGCCGCAAGCTGGCGCATTGACCGGGTCTTCGTTGAGCACAGCAACAAATGTCTCAACAGCAGATGCCGTATCGCCCTGCTCAAGCATTTCTTCTGCGGCTTCAACCGCACCGGCCAGCCCGCCATCGGCGCTGCCACCGCCCAGCTCTACAGCTTTGGCGACAAACGCATCAATCTCAGACGGCGGCACAGCGCCCTGAAACATGTCGACCGGCTGACCTTGCCAAAAGGCAAACACAGTCGGGATAGACTGAACCCGCAGCTGCCCGGCAAATTGCGGGTTTTTGTCAACGTCAATCTTGACCAGACGCACAGCGCCTTTGGCCTTGATCACTGCCGCCTCTATCGCCGGGCCAAGTGTCTTGCAGGGGCCGCACCATGTGGCCCAAAAATCAACGATAATCGGCGTGTTCTGCGAGGCTTCAACGACATCGGCAACAAAGCTGGCATCTGATCCGTCGATGATCAGATTGGCATTTTGGTCGGCGGCTGGTGTTGGACCGGTTCCAAGCATTTTATTCTCCTAGCGTCAGGTGTCGCGCCCTATATGTGGCCCCAAGCGCCCCGCGCCAAGAGCAAACGACGCATTAGAGCGCAAACGTCGCGAATCTCATAAGGCGAATGTCGCAAAAACAGGCGCGTGATCAGAGGGTTTCTCCCAGCCGCGCACGGCTTTGATCACCCGGCTGCCGCTGGCAGCACCGGCGATATCAGCCGTGGCCCAGATATGGTCAAGCCTGCGGCCTTTGTCTGAGTTTTCCCAGTCTGGCGAACGGTAGGACCACCACGAATACAATTTGCCCTCGGGGATATCAGCGCGGGTAACATCAACCCAATTACCAGCCTCTTGCACGGCAGCGAGGTGTTCAACCTCAATTGGCGTGTGGCTCACGATTTTGAGCAGTTGCTTATGGCTCCAGACATCATCCTCCAGCGGGGCGATGTTGAGATCACCGACAAGGATCGACCGCTCGGGCGAATGGGCGGCGAAATGGTCGCGCATCTGGGTCAGATAGTCGAGCTTTTGACCAAACTTCTCGTTCTTCTCACGGTCTGGCTTGTCGCCGCCTGCGGGCACATAGAAGTTGTGAATTGTGACGCCATTCTCAAGCTGTCCGGCAATATGGCGGGCATGGCCAAGATCGGCAAAGTCAAAGGCGCTTACCTCTTTTATCGGCAGTTTCGAGAAGATCGCCACGCCGTTATAGCCCTTTTGGCCGCGGGCCACGCGGTGGACATAGCCCAGCGCCTCAAACATCTCGGTTGGGATCTTATCGACCGGGCTTTTGCACTCTTGCAGGCACAAAATATCGGGCGCTTCTTCCTTCATCAGCCGGGCGACCAACGGTTCGCGCAGACGCACTGAGTTAATGTTCCATGTGGCAAGGGTAAATGTCATGCGGGCTCTCCGGGCTGTACTGGGCAAACTTAGCCCCGGCGGCGCTGGCAAACCAGCGGCAAAACGCGGCCTTCGGTTTTTTGCGCATGAAAACGCCAAACGCCGCGCAGGTTGCCCCGGCGGCGTTTGGCTCGGCAGCTTGGCGAATTCAGCGGTTAACTGTGTATTCGTCAACCAGACAGATATTGATCACGTCGGTCATCCTCTGACCGTTGGCGAACTCCATGCGGATATCATAGCTGCAATCCACCACATTGCGAATTGTCACCTGATAATACTGACGGTTGCGCAGCACGCGGGTGCCAAGCAGTTCGTTTTCCCAGCTGGTATTTGATTGCGCCGATGCCCAAATATGGGTCAGCGTCTGGCCAGAATGGTTCACGATTTTGAGCACTTGGGTGGTCTGCGCTACGGCTGGCACCACCATCGCGGCTGAAACGGCAATGGCTGTTAGAACAGTACGAAGTCCGGTCATAGGGAAATACCTCCTAGCGGTTTACAATTGCAGCCCAGCTTAAGGCCATTTGCGGCAAAACTACGCACTGTGCCAGATTTTACCAACCAAAACCGCAAACCAATGGTTTTCCTTACCCCTATCTGCGGCACTACTGGCCGTGGCACAAAGACCAAGACCGGCCCACCCGGAGCCGGCCCCAATTAGAGAAGAGCCGCGTAGCTGAGCTTAGGCGACCAAACGGTAACCACCAGCCTCAGTCACCAATAGCCGTGCATTTGACGGATCTGGCTCGATCTTTTGGCGCAGCCGGTAAATATGCGTCTCCAGTGTATGTGTGGTCACACCCGCATTATAGCCCCAAACCTCATGCAGCAGCACATCGCGCGCGACAACGCCGTCCGTGGCCCGGTAGAGGTATTTGAGGATGTTGGTCTCTTTTTCGGTCAGCCGGACCTTGCGGTCATCTTCGGTCAGCAGCAGCTTTTGCGCCGGGCGGAACGTATATGGCCCGAGCTGAAACACCGCGTCTTCCGATTGTTCATGCGTACGCAGTTGCGAGCGGATACGAGCCAGCAGCACCGGAAACTTAAACGGTTTGGTCACATAATCATTGGCCCCGGCATCGAGGCCCAAAATAGTGTCACTGTCACTGTCATGGCCGGTCAGCATCACCACAGGGCATTTCACGCCCTGTTTACGCATTACCCGGCACAGCTCGCGGCCGTCAGTGTCGGGCAAGCCGACATCGAGGATCACCAGATCAAAATGCCCGGCCTTGGTTTTGGTCAGGGCTTCTTGGCCATCGGCGGCCTCAAAGACATCAAATTCTTCGGTCATGATCAGCTGTTCGCTGAGCGCCTCGCGCAGATCTTCATCATCATCAACCAGCAGTATTTTTCTTAGTTGTGCCATGGTGCCCTCTGCTTCATGCGTTTCAACTTTGGCTACGTATATATTGTTTTGCTATGCTAAAACATGTGGAGCCACAGCCGGTTGAGCAATGCGTAAGCAGGTAAAATCACGCCGTCGTGTGAAAACACTGTCAAATGTTTCATTTGGCGGCGCAAAGGACTATCTGAACAGTTAGAAACGTGGGCTGAGCCTGATGGAAACGCGGAAACGGTAATGAAACTTTCTCCCACTCAGACAGAATTGCGTGCCCGCGCCCGGGTAGACCTGCATATGGGCGGGGCGGTTGTGCTTGTGCAAGGCGGCGCAACCACGGCTGATGGGCTGATCATACTCGCCGCCGAAACGCTGACCAAAGAGCGCCTTACCGGCTTGCGCGCCCTTGGCGACCCGCC
>JAESRD010000122.1 GCA_016764835.1 Paracoccaceae bacterium
GCACAGGCCACTAAAGCGCCCGACGCCAGCGCTCAATAAGCACCAAGACCAGCGCCCTCTTAGGGCGACGGCCAAAACAAACGGAGACCGCCATGACGACGCATACACCCGATATGAACATCCACCCCGAGGTTACAGGCTTTTTTGATCCGGTCACAAACACGATCAGCTATGTGGTCAAAGACCCCGATTCCAATGCCTGCGCTATTATCGACAGCGTTATGGATATTGACTATGCCGCTGGCCGGATCACCTATCAGCACGCCGATAAGCTGATCGCGTTTGTCGAAGATAACGGGCTAGACCTGCAATGGCAGATTGAGACCCATGTTCATGCTGACCACCTGTCAGCCGCACCCTATATCCAAGAGCGGCTCGGCGGCAAAATCGGTGTCGGCGAGAACATTACCATCGTCCAGGAAGTCTTCGGCAAGGTCTTTAACGAAGGCACCGAGTTTCAACGTGATGGCAGCCAGTTCGACAAGCTGTTTGCCGATGGCGACACTTACAAGATTGGCGGGCTTGAGGTCTATACCATGCACACGCCCGGCCACACGCCGGCCTGCATGACCCATGTGGTTGGCGATGCCACCTTTGTCGGCGATACGCTGTTCATGCCAGATGGCGGCTCGGCGCGGGCTGACTTTCCCGGCGGCGATGCTGGCATACTCTATGATAGCATCCAAAAAGTGCTGACCCTGCCCGGTGATATGCGCCTGTTCATGTGCCATGATTACGGCCCCAATGGCCGTGATATTGCCTGGGAAACCAGTGTTACCGCTGAGAAAGAGCACAACATCCATGTCGGCGGCGGCAAAAGCCGTGATGAGTTCATTGCTTTTCGCACGGTCCGCGACGCCAGCCTTGGCATGCCAAACCTGATCATCCCATCGCTACAGGTAAACATGCGCGCCGGCGAGATCCCGACCGATGCTGACGGCAACCAAATGCTAAAAGTGCCGGTTAACGGGATTTAGCCTTTACCCGTCCGTGCCGCGCAATTTTTGCGTGGCACGGCCCCCCAAGCCACCAAAAGCAAATAAAATAGTTGAATAATCGACGCCGACCAACTGGAGGAAATACCCATGGATATTAAACACATATCTTCGCGCCTTTCTGTTAGCCCACAGCTCGCCCTCGCCGATATGGCTGAGATTGCCAATCTTGGGTTCCGCGCGATTATTTGTAACCGCCCCGATGCCGAAGGCGCTGACCAGCCGACATTTTCCGAAATTGAGGCCGCCGCCAAAGCCGCAGGGCTTGAGGCGCGCTACCAGCCGGTGACCCCCGGCAAGGTCAGCGACGAAGATGCTGCCGGTTTTGCCGAGGCGCTGGACGCCCTGCCCGGCCCAGTTGTTGCCTATTGCCGCACAGGCACCCGCTCGGCGACACTCTGGTCGCTGTCGATGGCCGAAACCGTGCCCCTGCCCGAGATCCTCGCCGCAACCAAGGCTGCCGGTTACGACATGGGCGGCGTGGCAAGACGCATTGTCAACGGTGGCCGCGTGCCTGATGATGCTTCCGATGCCAGCTTTGACATTGTCATCGTCGGCGCCGGTGCCGCCGGTATCTCGGTGGCCGCCTCGCTGATCGCCCGGCAAAGTGATCTTGAAATCGCAATCATTGACCCTGCTGATATTCATTACTATCAGCCCGGTTGGACCCTTGTTGGCGCCGGTGTGTTCACCCCCGAATCAACCTCCAAAACCATGGGCAGTCTGATCCCGCAAGGCGTGCATTGGATCAAAGCGGGCGTTGCAGCCTTTGAACCCAAGAACGACACCATCATTCTCGATGGCTGCCGCATTGTCAGCTATAAACGGTTGATCGTTTGCCCGGGGCTCAAGCTCGACTGGGCCGCGGTAGAAGGACTGGCGCAGACGCTGGGCAAAAACGGTGTGACCTCAAACTACCGCTACGATCTGGCCCCCTATACATGGGAGCTGGTGCAGGGGCTCAAGCAGGGCAACGCCCTGTTCACCCAGCCGCCAATGCCGATCAAATGTGCCGGTGCACCGCAAAAGGCGCTGTATCTGTCGGGCGACCATTGGCACCGCAATAATGCGCTGGCCAATATCAACATTCAGTTCATGAATGCGGGCGGCGTGCTGTTTGGCATCAAAGATTATGTGCCAGCGCTTGAGGAATATATCAAAAAATATGACGCCAAGCTGAACTTCTTTCACAATCTGATCGCCGTTGACGGCCCCGGCAAAACCGCAACGTTTGAAGTGTCAAAGCCTGACAGCGCCAAAGAGCAGGTGACGGTCGATTTTGAGATGATGCATGTCTGCCCGCCACAAAAAGCGCCAGATTTCATCGCCGTGTCGCCGCTGGCAGATGCGGGCGGCTGGGTCGATGTAGACCAAGCCACCCTGCGCCACAAAGAATACGCCAATATCTGGGCCTTGGGCGACGTGACGAACGCCCCCAATGCCAAAACCGCCGCCGCCGCCCGCAAGCAAGCGCCGGTTGTGGCCGATAACGTGGTCGCCGATATTGCCGGGAAGTCACCGACCAGCCAATATGATGGCTACGGCTCCTGCCCGCTGACCGTCGAGAAAGGCAAGATCGTGCTGGCCGAGTTTGGCTATGGCGGCAAACTTCTGCCCTCCTTCCCCAAATGGATGCTTGATGGCACCAAGCCGTCCCGCGCCGCATGGTGGCTTAAGGAAAGCGCGCTGCCGCCAATCTATTGGAAAGGCATGTTGCGTGGCCGCGAATGGCTGGCCAAACCAGAAAAAGTTACCGTTAGTTAAACCTGTCGGTCTGCGCCCCTGCACTCCTGCGCCACATGCGCAGGGATACAGGGGGCGCAGGCCGGCCATTTATGGCGAATCCTATGAGCAAGTCAAAAATCAGCCGCTATTTCCCCGTCTTCGACTGGGGGCGCACCTATGGCAAAGCCGAGCTATCGGGCGACTTAATTGCCGCCGTCATCGTGACGATCATGCTGATCCCACAATCGCTGGCCTATGCGCTGCTGGCGGGGTTGCCGCCCGAGGCCGGGCTTTATGCCTCGATCGTGCCGATCATGCTTTACGCTGTCTTTGGCACCTCCAAAGTGCTGGCCGTTGGCCCGGTTGCCGTGGTCTCGCTGATGACCGCCGCCGCGATTGGCGAAGTCGCCGCCAGCGGCACAGCGGGCTACGCGGCCGCCGCCCTGTTGCTGGCTGGCATGTCGGGTCTCATGCTCCTTGCCATGGGTCTCTTACGCCTTGGTTTCATCGCTAACTTCCTGTCACACCCTGTTATTTCGGGCTTCATCACCGCGTCAGGCATCCTGATCGCCGCCAGTCAACTGGGCCATATCATGGGCATATCGGCCCGTGGCCACACGCTGGTTGAGCAGCTAGAGGGGCTTTGGCACGGGCTTAGCCAGATCAACCTTATCACCCTCGTCATTGGCGTCGCCGCCACCGCGTTTTTGTTCTGGGTCCGCAAAGGGCTAAAGCCGGCACTCCTCGCCCGTGGCCTGACCCCCAGCCTCGCAGACATCCTCACCAAAGCCGGCCCCGTCGCCGCCGTCGCCGTGACCACGCTGGTGGTCTGGGCCTTTGGCCTCGACGCGCACGGCGTGGCTATTGTCGGCGCAGTGCCGCAAGCTTTGCCGCCCTTCACCCTGCCGCCGTTTGACACAACCTTAATCAAACAGCTGCTGCTGCCCGCGGTGCTGATCTCCGTCATCGGCTTTGTCGAGAGCATCTCGGTTGCCCAAACACTTGCCGCCCGAAAACGCGAACGTATTGACCCCGACCAAGAACTTATTGGCCTTGGTGCGGCCAATATCGCCGCCGCCCTCACCGGCGGCTACCCGGTCACAGGCGGCTTTGCCCGCTCTGTCGTCAACGCCGATGCGGGTGCACAAACCCCCGCCGCCGGTGCCTTTACCGCCGTGGGCCTCGCCTTTGCCGCCCTCGCCCTCACGCCGCTTTTGTACTTCCTGCCCAAGGCAACGCTGGCCGCGACCATCATCGTCGCCGTGCTGTCACTGGTCGATCTGAGCGTGCTCAAACGCGCCTGGGCCTATTCGCTGCCAGACTTTCTGGCCGTCTTTGCCACTATCTCGCTGACGCTGCTCTTTGGCGTTGAGATTGGTGTGTCCACCGGCGTCGCCCTGTCGATCATCCTGTTCCTCGGCCGCACCTCACGGCCGCATATTGCTGAGGTCGGGCTGGTGCCCGGCACCCAGCATTTTCGCAATATCAACCGCCATGATGTGACCACCTGCCCGCATCTGCTGACCCTGCGGCTCGACCAGAGCCTGTACTTTGCCAATGCGCGTTTTCTTGAGGATTTCCTGCTTGATCGGGTGATTGGCGACACAGCGCTGACGGATGTCGTGCTGCAATGCTCCGCCGTCAATGAGATCGACATGAGCGCATATGAAAGCCTCGAATCGCTCAACAACCGGCTACAGGACATGAATATTCGGCTGCATCTGTCAGAGGTTAAAGGCCCCGTCATGGACCGGCTGTTGCGCACGACTATGATCGAAGAGCTATCGGGCCAGATCTTCTTGGCCCAATATGATGCGTGGGAGCGGCTGTCGGGCAAGTGTGACCCTGCGCAAGAAGCGTAAGCTTTAGCGGCCTAATATCAAGGCGTTAGGCCGTCGCTCAATCACCCGGGCAAAGGCCCGTATTGCATCAGCCGCCCGGCCGATCTCGCGCAATGCGCCGCGGGCCTCGTTCATCAGGGTTGAGTTCTCGTCCAACCCGGCCAAAACCCCAGAGGCTTGGTCGGCCAGCCCAGCAAAGCGGGCAAACAGTGCTTCGATCGGCAGGGCCTCAATCCGGGCCAGCGTGTCGCGCGCTGTGTCGCCCGCATCGCGCAAAGTTGCTGCCGTTACCGGCACCCGCGCCGCGCCGCCAATAGATTGCTCAATCTGGGCAAAGGGCGCGCCGGGCTGGCGAACAAACTCGACCAAGGCCGCCCCTGTCAGCACGTTTTGTGTGGCCAACCGCGCCCGCAATCCGCCCCGCACCCGGTCTTCGAGGAACACCAATGCCAGCGCCGGAGCCGCCTCGCCCGTCAGGCCCAAAGCTTCGGGTTTCAGCTCCATCTGCGCCAAGAGCCGCACATGATTATCACCGTAGCGGGCTTGGTCGATAACACCATCAACGCTGATGACTTTGCCAATATCTACCCCGTCAAGCTGCACCGGCGCGCCGACGGACAAAGCTGTCGTTTGCTCTTCGAACACCGCCGATATCAGCAGCGGCACAGCTGAATCGCGGTCAAATATGCTGCGATGCGCGTCGTTTCGCGAGCCAAAGACCTCATATATAGAGCCGGTATTGGCCAAGGCTGCGTCGCTGACAAAACGGTCAAAGCTAATGCCGCCGCCGAGCAAGGCGCTCAGGCTTTCGACGTTGAGCGCCGCCCCGCCTGCGCCGACCGATAGGCTAAAGCCAGAGCTGTCCCAAAACCGTGTCTGCTCGGTAACCAACTGATCATAGGGCGCAAATACCACCGCCGGGGCCTCAACGCCCAGATCATCAACCGAGACCTGCACAGCGCCAAGCCGCCCAACTTCAACCCCGTTGAACAGCAGCGGCGCATGGCTTGTCAGCCCGCCTGACTGCGCATGGAGAATAAATTGCAGCCCTTCGCGGCCGCCGCTCAGCAAGGGCGGCACAGTTAGCCCGGCAAAATCATCAGCCAAGCCGCCCGGCGCACTGTCCCAACTGCCCGCGATATAGGCGCCAGACAGTACCGTATCGAGCCCGCTTATGCCTTGCGCCGTCACCTGCGGGCGCACGGTCCAAAACGCAGCATCGGCGTCAACATAGGCGGCCACATCCTTGTTCAACCGCACCGCGACCCGCACCTGCTCTAACCCGTCAGTAAAGCCCACCTCTTCGACCAGCCCGACCGCCACATCGCGGTAGCGCAGCTGGGTTGAGCCCGCCTCAATACCGGCAGCATCGTCAAAGCTGATATGGATCAGCGGCCCACGCGCCGCCATGTTTTGCCAGACCAGAACCAGCGCCAAGGCCAGTGCGGCAAGCGGCACCAGCCACAGGGCCGAGACCCCAGCCAGCTTGCCACCGTTCAACTTGCTGCGCATCGGTAAAATCTCAACTTCAGGAATATCATCGCTCATGTCTTCACTACCTTATCACCCAAAACCGCGCCCCAAATCAGCCGACTATCAAACGCACGCGCCGCCAACATGGTAAACACCACACAAGCCGCAAATGACAGCGCCGCCGGGCCGGGCGTGATGCTCACCGCCGCGCCCAGCTGCACCAATGACGCCATAATGGCGACGACAAACACGTCGATCATCGACCAGCGGCCGATATATTCAACCGCCTCCAGCAGGTGCATGCGCCGGTGCGCCGCCCCACCCTTGCCAACGCTCAGCGCCAGATAAGCAACGGCGGCAAATTTGGATATCGGAATGGCGACACTGGCGATCA
>JAESRD010000123.1 GCA_016764835.1 Paracoccaceae bacterium
CCGCCGATAAACCGGTATGGCAGGCCGATGGTCAGGAACCTGTCTTCAAAGGCGCGCATCTGGTGGCTGGCGCGCACCAGAATTGCCATATCATCTAGGCCAATCGGGTCCAGCCCGCGTGTGCCACGCTGGAGCGCTTCGATATCATCGCCGATCCAGCGGGCTTCTTCTTCGCCGTCCCAATGACCAATGAGGCGGACCTTTTCACCCGGTTCGGCATCGGTCCATAATGTCTTGCCAAGGCGACCCGAATTTGCGGCAATCAGCCCGGCAGCGGCGCCCAAAATATCAGGCGTTGAGCGGTAATTCTGCTCGAGCCTTATGACTTTTGCGCCGGGAAAGTCGCTTTCAAAGCGCAAGATGTTGCCGACCTCAGCCCCGCGCCAGCCATAGATAGATTGGTCATCATCACCAACACAGCAGATGTTTTTGTGCTTGCCTGCCAGCAGCCGCAGCCAAAGGTATTGGGCAACATTGGTGTCTTGATATTCGTCAACCAACACATAACGGAACCAGTGCTGATATTGCTCCAGCACATCAGGGTGCTTCTGAAATATCGTCACGACATGCAGCAGCAGATCGCCAAAATCGGTGGCGTTTAGCTCGCGCAGCCGCAACTGATAGGCGGCGTAGAGCTTTGGCCCGTGGCCGTTATAGGCGGCGGCGTCAGCGGTTGGTAAGTTTTGCGGGGTCAGCGCGCGGTTCTTCCAACCGTCAATGATCCCGGCCAGCATCCGGGCGGGCCAGCGTTTATCATCAATACCCTCGGCAGCGATAAGCTGTTTGAGCAGGCGCAGCTGGTCATCGGTATCGAGGATGGTGAAGTTAGATTTTAGCCCTGCCAGCTCGGCATGACGGCGCAAAAGTTTGACACCCACCGCGTGGAACGTGCCCAACCACGGCATGCCCTCGACAGCCTCGCCGAGCAGCCGGCCAACGCGGTTTTTCATCTCGCGGGCGGCTTTATTGGTAAAGGTCACGGCCAATATTTCATTGGGCCGGGCGGTGCCGGTGGTCAGCAGATGGGCGATGCGCGTGGTCAGGGCGCGGGTCTTGCCTGTGCCCGCCCCGGCCAGCATCAACACTGGGCCTTCTAGCGCTTCAACGGCGGCGCGTTGCTCTGGGTTTAGCCCATCAAGATAGGGCATAGGCCGCGCGGCCATTGCCCGCTGGCTCAGCGGCACGCGTGCTTGCGGCGTATTTGGCCGCATCTCTTCAGCCTCATGCTCATGCTCATTGACCTGCGTATCGCGCAGATCATAGGCAGCCTCAGGTATTTGCTCTTCGGCTGAGAATGGGTCCGGGTTATCTGCCATTTGCGTCTGCTCACTGTTAACCCACATGATCTAGCGCAGAATCGCCGCAGAGGAAAGCATTTGTTCTCGCTACGTTCTACGCATTGACAGAAACTTTGGCCCTTTATTGACAGCAAGCGCAGAAACCTGCGCCAGTAACCAATGCCCCAATCGGCGGCTGGCACAAAAAGGGGCTTATCCATACAGTGACACCAAGTAGCATCGGAGGTTGAAGCTTGCAGATCACGCCCAGAAAAGCCCAAAGCGCGCTAGTATTGGGCGGCGGCGGTGTCACCGGCATTGCTTGGATGACCGGTATTTTTGCTGGGCTGGCGCAGGGCGGTATTGCCAGCGGTGATTTTGAGCGGGTCATTGGCAGCTCTGCTGGCGCGGCACTTGGCGCGCAAATCTGCGCGGACCTGCCGATTGCGGCACTGTTTGCCCGTCAGGTGGAAACCGCTCTGCAAGTCGCCGAGATGAAGCCAAAGCTGAACTATTTGCGGATGGCGTGGACTGGATTTCCGGCATTTTTGGCGCGCAATAACCAAGCGCTTTATCTCAAGCGTGTGGGGGCTATGGCGCTTAAGGCCCGCGGCGTCGCCCCGGCTGAGCGGCTGGGCGTTATCGCCGCCCGTCTGCCCAGCCATGACTGGCCGACACGCCAAGACCTCGCCTGCACCGCGATCAATGCAGCAACCGGGGTGCCGGTGCTGTTTGAGCGCGACAGCGGCGTGGGCTTGGTCGATGCGGTTGCCGCCAGCTGCGCTGTGCCGGGGGTTTGGCCGGTGGTTCGCATAAACGGTGATGACTATTATGACGGCGCGCTGCGCACCGGCGAGAACGCTGACTATGCCGCAGGGGCCAAGCGGGTGCTGATCATTTCGCCGCAAAGCACGCTAAAGCCCGGCACCGGTCTGAGCGCCGAGATAGACCTGCTCAAAGCGGGCGGCAGCCATGTGGCGCTTATCCAGCCCAATGCGGCGGCCCGCCAAGCCATGGGCAGCAATTCGCTGGACCCGGCCCAGCGCGCGCCCTCAGCACAGGCCGGTTTTGCCCAAGCTCAAAACCTTGCTGCCAAAATTTCTGCCGCCCTCGGGCAATAGCAGCGCCCCAACTAAGTAGTATACACGTAACACCCGCCCCGCCCAATGCCGCCCTATGCTGAGCTCAACCATTGATATTGGGAGGAACAAATGGCCAAACTACTTATGATTACCGGTGATTTCACCGAAGACTATGAAACCATGGTGCCGTTTCAGATTTTGCAAGCTTGCGGCCATGAGGTTGATGCGGTCTGCCCAGACAAGGTGGCGGGCGACACTGTGGCCACGGCCATTCATGACTTTGTTGGCCATCAAACCTACATAGAGCTGCCCGGCCACCAATTTGCGCTCAACGCAACTTTTGCCGATATCGACCCGGCCGATTACGATGGTCTGGTTGTGCCCGGCGGACGGGCGCCAGAATATCTGCGGCTGAATGATGATGTGCTCAATATGGTGCAGCATTTCTTTGATCACCAAAAACCGGTGGCTGCAATCTGTCACGGGGCGCAGATTTTGTCAGCCGCTGGCGTGCTCTCTGGGCGCACCTGTTCTGCCTATCCGGCTTGCGCGCCTGAAGTCCGGGCCGCCGGTGCCAAATTTGCTGAAATCGCTATTGATGCTGCGGTGACAGAAGGCAACTTGGTGACAGCGCCTGCATGGCCAGCCAATGCCGAATGGATGAAACAGTTCATGGCATTGCTTTAATCTGCTATAATGAGCGGGCCGCATCGGGGCTAAAAACCTTGGTGCGGTTGTTTGGGGAGAGGGCATTATGTGCAAATTGTTTATCGGGGCTGATGTCAGCCTTTGGGAAATGCGGGCCAAATCACTGCGGATTGACGGCATGGCGACCTCCATTCGGCTGGAGAATTTCTTTTGGTCAACGCTCGAAGAGATAGGCACACGCGACGGCATGAGTGTGAACCAGCTGATCACCCGGCTCTACCACGAGGCGCTTGATGCCGACCATGATATGGGTAATTTCACCTCGTTTTTGCGGGTTTGTTGCGCGCGCTATCATGCGCTGATCGCCGCTGGCGAGTTTACCGCCGGCACCAAGACCAGCCTGCGCGACGTTGACGCCGAGGCGGTTTTGACCCGCGAAGCCAGCCGCCGGGCGCAGGCCAAGCTGCACAATAGTCAGCCGACAGGGCGGCATAACTAGCTTATCCGCCCCCTACCCGACCATCACTGCCGCAGACTGGCTCTGGCCCCCTTGCGCTGCAGCGCAGCATGCCTAGTATGGCACAACTCTTAAACAGTCGGGGCCTCTCATGTCAGATTTCAAGAAAATCCTCATCGCCAATCGCGGTGAGATCGCCATTCGCATAATGCGCGCCGCCAATGAGATGGGCAAAAAGACCGTTGCGGTCTTTGCCGAGGAAGACAAGCTGGGCCTGCACCGGTTTAAAGCCGATGAGGCCTACCGCATTGGCGAAGACCTCGGCCCTGTTGCCGCCTATCTGAGCATTGAAGAGATCATCCGCGTCGCCAAAATGGCGGGCGCAGATGCAATCCACCCCGGCTATGGTCTGCTGTCTGAGAACCCCGAATTTGTTGATGCCTGCGCCGAGGCCGGCATCGTCTTTATCGGGCCAAAGGCCGAAACTATGCGCTCGCTTGGCAATAAAGCCAGCGCGCGCCACGTGGCTGTTGAGGCCGGCGTGCCGGTTATTCCGGCCACTGATGTGTTGGGCGAC
>JAESRD010000009.1 GCA_016764835.1 Paracoccaceae bacterium
CGGATTGCCAATGCAATACAGGTAGCCAATCGGGATATTGATCCAGTGGTAATTGTCGTTTTTGCCCGCCTCAAGCAGCAGAATACGGGTCTTGGGATCAGCGCTCAGCCGGTTGGCCAGCACACAACCCGCCGTGCCCGCACCGACGATGATATAATCATATTGGCCGTCTATCTGCATGATTTACCCTGTAATTCCGGTCAAATGTTGCGCGCCAGCGGCGCTGATCGCGTAGATGTCATCCGCGCTCAGCTCAAGTGCCCCGGCGGCGGCATTTTCGCTGGCTTGTGCCGCATTGCGCGCACCGCAAAGCGCAAAGGTGATGCCCGGCTGTGCCAGCGTCCAGGCAATAATCACCTGCGCCTCGGTGGCGTCATGTGCCGCACAGATCGGCGCGATTTGCGCCATTAGACCCGCAACCTTGGTCCGGTTCTCAGCAGAAAACAGCGGGTTATCCTTGCGCAAATCATCACCGGCAAATACCCGGCCGGCGCTCATTTTGCCCGATAGCAACCCCAGCGCCAGTGACGAATAGCTCAATGTGGCAATGTTGTTTGTTGCGCAAACGGGTAGTAATGTGCCCTCAATCTCACGATTGACCATGCTGTAGCCCTCTTGAATAGCATCAAGCTGCCCTGCGGCAGTGTAGGCAGCAATATGGGCGGTGCTGGTATTACTGGCGCCAATCGCCCGGATTTTGCCCTGAGTTTTCAGCAGCTCCAGCGCTTCCATGGTTTCGGCAATCGGCGTGTCATCGTCTTGCCAATGCGTGATATAGAGGTCGATGTAATCTGTGCCCAAGCGGCGCAGACTTTCCTCAACCTCATACATCACCGATGCTTTGCCCAAATGCCGGTGCACTGGCTTGTCTTGCTGGTGAAACTTGTATGCGCCCTGCTGCACATGCCAGACCAGCCCGCATTTGGTCGCCAGCACAACCTTATCGCGCCGCCCCTTCATTGCTTGGCCAACCACCGTTTCCGAATGGCCCATGCCGTAAGCAGGCGCGGTGTCTATCAGCGACACGCCCGCATCAATACTGGCCTGAATAGCGCGGATGGATTCTGCATCATCAGCGCCGCCCCATTTCCAGCCGCCAATCGCCCATGTGCCGAGGCCGACGACGGACGCCTCAATGCCAGATTTTCCAATGGGGCGCGTTTTCATCTTTGCTCTCCTGCCAGAGTTTTGGCCTGCCGGGGTTTGGACCTTAGCGCATAAGGCACTCAAATCTTCCGAGCAGCAAGAGAGGGCCGCAAACAAAACACCCCGCGCGTGGCGGGGTGTTTCAGTCATATGCTCAATGTTTAGGCATACATTTCAACAAACTCGTCCGGCTGCAAAAAGTCTGCATTCGGATTGCGCGGATCAAACAGAGTGTCATAGCCCATGTCTTCCAGCGACGCGACGGTCATGGCAGAAATGTAGTTTGGATCGTCGATATAGCCGGACATTAGCTCATTCTCGAACGTCTCCTCATCCCAGTGGCCGCCAGCCGTGCCGGGGCCGCCATCGGTCTCAATAGGCACACCGAGCCAAGAATCTGCGTCTTCGCCAGCAATCTCGGACAGGCCGAGATTATAAGCGAGCCGCGCGTTAAAGCCGGTGAAGCGCATGTCATCGCCTGCAACCGAGCCGCTGGTCAGGCCCAGCGCGTCCCAGATCGTGCCGATGCCAATGGAGTGCATCATTTCGTGCAGCACGATATCGTCAAACAGGTTCTGTTCGTCAAAATCTTCGGCATCGGCAATATCAAACTGCATAATCGCGCGCGAAGGCAACTTGGAGAAGAACCGCAGGAAGGTCGGCCCAGCTTGGCCAAGCACGCCGCCGGGGCCGTCGATCTCGCCGAGCGTTGCCGTGATGCGAATATCGTCAACACCGCCAAAGCTGTCACGAATATCGCCTTGGATCAGATAGCTGAGATATTCGGCGGCAACGATGAAGCTCTGTTGCAGCTCTTCGGTCCATGTGCCTTCAAAAATGATCTCAATGTTGAAATCGCTGGTGAAGCCAAACTCGCCCATGCCGCTGGTATAACTGGTGAGCAAGATTTCTGGCGCAGCCGCGAAGCTGACATCTGGCAGCATGACTTCCAGTGTCATGGCGGCTTCTGGACCCTCAGGTGCCGCAAAAGCGGCTTCCATATCGGCGCTGTTGGAGAAGGAGATAATTTCTTGTGCGGTTGCCACATTAGCGCTGGCGTAGCTGGCGGCAGTGCCGCCGGCATCAAGCATTTCGGCTGCGGCATTGTCGCTTGAAAAGAAATCAAACTCATCTGCCAAAACCAAGCTTTGTACCGCGGCGGCGCGGGTGCCGGAACCTGTTCCTGCAAAGTCACCAACCGGATTGGCTGCTAAATTACTTAACAACTGTCTCATTAAATGAGCTCCTTAAATTTGAAAAAGAGGATCGCTGCCTAATATGACGGCTCTGTCTTCGGTACAAAAATAAGCAGGAAAAGGCTTTTTGGGCAAGTGGATAGCTGGCCAAATTTATGGTTTCTGCGTAGCGTCACCGGTTATTGTTGCCCAGCCCAAGCCATTATTGCCAAAACCATTGCCATTGTAGAACATAACGTAGCCAATCTCGTGCGGTACAACGCTTGCATAGCATTGCATCTCGTGATCCCACGCTTCGGGCTGGGCCGGGTTTTCGAACAAAACCGGCTCTGGTTGGGTTATTGTCAGCGCATTTGCCTCTAATGGCACTTGCATAAGCCGGTAGCCAGCTGCGCCACCGGCCCGAAAACCAAGCGCCGCGCGGTGCGAATAGAACAAACGCCGCCGGTCACCGATCTGCGCCACCCATGGCCGCGTCAGCCCGCCATTATCCTTGCCGGGCATGATCTGCCCGCCGCTGCGCAGCCAGTGCACGCCGTCATCAGAGCGGGCGTTGACCAGCCCATAAACCGGGTCATGCTTTTGCGGCTCTGGCGATATCCAGCCCGTGCCGCTCATATACCAGCCCAGATAGCCGCCGGCGGCGCGCTCAACAAAAGCCACTGACGAGAACCACGGATCATCCGGCCCGGTGCCAATGACAGGCGCATTGCCCGAGCGGGTAAACGTCGCCCCCCCATCATGGCTAAGCGCCAGCCCGACGCCGAGCCCATATGGCACATCAGCCCGCAGATGCATGCCGACATAATACAGGCTGATCGTTTTACCATTATCCGCAACCACCAGTGATGAGCCGCATTGCCCAGCGCTGTCAAAGCTGCCCGGCGGCCCGAGTTCCAACACCGGCCCATCGCAGCGGCCCAGCTCGCGCATGTTGTCCAATGGGTCAACATCAACCCAAACAACCCGGCTGTGGTTTTGCCCGTCGCGCCCGCCAAGAAAGATCCGCCAGTGGCGCGGCCCCAGCACAAGCGGGGTTGCCGCCTGCGCGTGGCTCACCCACCAGTCGCAGCCCTTTGGCGGGGCAATGCAGAGGCCGCGCCTGCGCCAAAGCACTAGATCAGCCCGTGTAGGCGGGTGCTGTCAAAGGGTTTGAGCGTGCCGTTATCGCCGGTAATCACCGCGCCGTCTTTGAGGTTTTTGCCCACATAAGCGGCGTTAAGCACCGCGCATCTATCGCCGACCGTCAGCCCATGTGCGACGCCAACCTGCCCGGCCAAATAGCACTCTTGGCCAATGCTGGTATTACCGGCAATGCCAACCTGACTGGCAATAAAGCAATGATCACCAATGCTGACATGGTGGCCAATATGGTTGGTGCTCCAGATGATCACATTATCGCCAATGCTGGCAAAAGGTTGGATCACATTGGCCTCAAGGATCAGACAGTTTTCACCGATCTTGTCGGTGTAGATATGGCTGCCGGGGTGGATGAATGTGGCAAAGCGGTAGCCCCGCGCCTTACCCTCAAGGTAGCGGTCACGGCGCACGGTGTTCATCTTTTGGTAGGTCAGCGGTCCGAACAGCAACACTTGGTCTGGCGCAAAATGCTGCTCTAGCGTTTCCCAGTCAACCAAAGGTTTGCCGTTAAAGCTGTCGTCTTTGCGGTAAGCTGCGTCGAGCGTATAGCCAACAATGTTAAAGTCGGAATCCTGTTCAAGGTAGACGCTGACCACTTCGGCCATCGCCCCCGTGCCAAAGATAACGATGTCTTTCATGCGCTTTGCTCCATTGTCGCTGCCTGTAGCATATCCAATACATATTCGATGGTCTCAGCGCTCAGATCATGCGCCATCGGCAGGCCAAGCAGCCGCCCGGCCAAGGCCTCCGTTTGCGCCAGATCATTGTCGTTTTGCCCACTTGGCAAAGGCGCAAAATACGGCTGAACATGCAGCCCGCGCTCATACCAGCGCCGGGTTTCGACCTGATGCGCATGCAAGTAGGCTTGGCACTTGTCCAACACATCGGTGCTGTGCGCCTCAAATATAATATAGGCCGAGCTGACATCAGGCGCTAAATGCAGCCGCCCCGGCAGGGCGCGCTTGGCGGCAAGATCCGCATAGAGCGACGCGATACGGGCATAATCGGCACGCCGCGCATCAAAGCTATCGAGCATCGCATGGCCAACGGCCGCGTGATATTCGCTCATCTTGGCGTTTATCCCGGCAACACGGCATTCGCGGCTGTGATGAAACCCGAAGTTTGACACCTGAACCACACGCGCCTGCGCCGCCGCATCATCCCAAACCACAGCGCCGCCCTCGCCTGTTGAGAACGTCTTGGTGGCATGAAAGCTCAGCGTCAGCGGCAGCTGTGTCGAGATAACTTCAGGCCGGTCGAGCAGGGTTTCAAACGCCGCCGCCGCGTCGAGCACCACTGGCAGGCCAGACGCGGCCTGTAACTCTTCGAGCGCGCCGATATCGGGCATTTTGCCAAAGGCGGCAACGCTGACCACCAGCCCAGCCTGTGCCCGCAAAGGATGGGCGGCAATTTCTTCGGGCCGCAAAGCCCATGTCTCAGGGTCAATATCGACGAAATGCGGAACATAGCCGCAGGCCTGCACCGCAAGCGCCGTGGCGGCAAAGGTGAATGACGGCAAAAACGCCAGCCGTTTGCCGCTTTGCGCCGGGCCAGCATGGGCCAATATCGCCGCCTCAATCGCCGATGTACCGGTCGATGTGCAGCTCAGACAATGCTCGCCGTGGCTGAGCGCAGAGGCCAACCGCTGCTCTAGCTTCTGCACCAGCGGCCCGCGGTTTGTATAATGGCGCGCTGCATCAGCTTGGACGATATAAGCGGCGATCTTTGCCGCTGGCGGCAGCAAAGGTTTAAAAACCGGGATCGGCAATTGCATCATGGTTCGGTCTTCCCCCCCGCCACCTGTTATCAGCGCCCGTTATACGGCAGGCTTCGCAGCCGGGCCAGCCCGAAGGTTAGCGCAAAGCAGGCGGCGCGCGGTAGACATAAACAGTGTATTCATACAGCCCATAATCGGCCCTGATCACCACATGCCGCCCGGCCAGCGGGTAGAGAAACCCCAGCAGGCGGTCGATCTCGACATGAAACAGATCATCACGCTGCCAATCAACGACGGCAGACATCAAATTAAAAGCAATGCCCTTATCGGCCATGGCCCACATCGCCGTGGCCATCTCAGTCATAAAAGCCCACATATCGGCCTCGTTCACCGTGTCGCGCACGGTAAACAGCCCGTTAGCAATGACATAATCAAAGCGCTGGGCGGGCGGGGCGCTGAGGATATCGGCACAGATGAAATCAGCTTTGGGGTGAGCCTTTTGTGCGATATCGATCGCCGCCTGCGAAAGATCGATACCCAGATAGGTCTCCGGCACAGCACCTTGCGCCTGAAGATAGCGCAAAAACGCCCCCGTACCGCAGGCAAGGTCGCAGACCGAGCGCAAAGGCGCGCCCTGCCAGCCGAGATCACGCATCACGCCAAAGCGCAGTTGCCGGTCTGCCTCATTGGGCCAGCCAGCACCCAGCGCCGTGTCACCATGCGTGGCCAGTAGCTGGTCATAATATGCGCCAATCCCGGCAGGGCTGGTCGGTTTCATGGGCGGGTTCCTTGTTTCAGGTCGGCGATCAGCGCCTCTATTGGCTCCTTGGCCAGCGCTTCTAACATATGAAAATACGGGCCGGGATAATCAGGCAAAAAGCGCAGGCCCAGCCCGGCAGCGGCAAACTCATCAACCCCGTATAAATCGCGCCCGCCGGGCAAGTTGCAATAATGGTCGCCGCCCACGGCCTTGGCCGCCGCCATTACCCGGTCTTTGCCGCGCAGATCATCAGGCAGACCAAGACTGCTTGAGCGGATAAACGGTGTTTTAATCTTGAGCTGATCACAAGCGTCGCGCAGCCGCGCCTCTAGCCATGGGGACAACATCTGCGGCAGCGGCCCTGTCAGCGCGACCTGCGGCACCTTGGCCAGCCGTGCGGCCCATAGCGCATCACGGCTCTCGCTTAGCTCAACATCACAGATCAAAACATCGCGGCTTTGCTTTGCCAACGGTAGCGTCAGCCAACCACCACTCTCAAGCGGCGCACGGTGCACCCGCCCCCGGCGCGGAAACTGCACACAGTCAAACAGCACAAACACATCAACCGCCGCGATCAGCCTGAAATAGTTCATATAGGGATAGAAATAGGGCTGCATGACCGCGACTTTCATGTCGCGGCGCCCAATATCTGATCAGCCCGCATCAGCCCGCCGCCCCGCCGCATCCCG